>JAKQBV010000396.1 GCA_029573925.1 bacterium | reverse complement strand
CATTTCTTCAGGCAGTTCGCCGACGAGTACGGCCGCCCCTCGAAGCAGTTGACCGAGTCCGCGGTGGAGGCCCTGATGGACTATTCTTGGCCGGGAAACGTCCGCGAGCTTCAAAACTTCATGGAGCGCCTTTTCATCATGGCTGAAGAACCGGTCATCGAGGCGAAAACGGTCTACGGCCACCTGCCCGAAGGCGTCGCCCCGGACGACTGGCGCTCAGACGCGCCTCTAGGATCGTTAAAAGAATCAATGAACCTTTTCGAAAAAGAGTTCATAGAAAAGAAACTAAGAGAACACGGCTTCAATATCTCAGAGACGGCCCGCTCCCTCCAACTCGAACGCAGCCACCTTTATAAAAAAATCAAGGCTCACGGGATACGCGTGCCGTAAGCGCGCCGCCCGGTTTTTTCATCGCATATAAATCGACGAACAGCGAGGCAGAGACATGACGAAACCGAAATGGAGAAAGACGGCCGGCTTAGCTATTCTTGCGGCGGCTCTGTGCTTGGCTTGCAAACCGACCGCCTCGGCCTCCGAACTTGCAGGCAGCGAAAGCTTCTACAAAGACGAAGGCGCTCACTTCGAAGTCCCCTTTGAATATTGGTCCGTTCAGGGCGTCCTCAGAGAAGACGGCGCTGATAAGCCTATCTATTTCACCGCTCACTTCAACAGAGCCGGCAGCGGCTACTTCCACGTGCGCAACGGCTACGGCTCGCTGCGGCTGGCCGATGGCGCGCACGACTTTCGCTCGTTCGGCATGGGCGTTGTTCAAACCCTAGGAAAAGATTTGCTTCAGATGCGCGCCGAGCAACGGCCCGATTTCCCGGCGTTCAGGCGCGCGTACGAACTCGCCGAGAAAGGCGAGTTCGAGAATTTTACTCTAACCCCCGAAGAAGACGCAGCGATGCACAGAGGCCGCCTATACATCAACCTCGGCGGCAACAGGCTTGAGCGGATGTCAAACTCCGCTTTTGACTATCAGATCGACCTGAACACATGGGCCGGGGTTTTGAAACTGTCTTTGCTGTCCGGCCGCGAGCCTCTCTATTTTGACGCAAACCGACCCGTCCGCGTTGAAAGCGTCAGCGACCTGTACGGCCCGGAGGCCGGCATGCTGGTCGGCTACGCCGTTCCTCGCCTTAAAGTCTCCGGCTCCCCCGCCGCCAAAGACGGCGACATCAAGCTGTCCGGCGAAGCGTGGCTTGAACACTGGTGGGGCAAACCGAAAGGCGAAGCTATGGCGCAGTCGGCGAAAATGCTGCTTTCGTTCCCCGACGGCGGAGACCTTCTGGCGGTTAAATTCTATGACACAAAAGGCGGACAGGTCAGCGCCGTGGCTCTTTACAAAGCTCCCGACGGCTCAATGCAGCGGGACAACGAGGTTTCATTCTCCGCGCTCGAAAGCTGGACCAGCCCGGACACGCTGACCATTTACGATGTCGGCTGGAAAATCGAATCCGAATACGCGCGGGGCGAAATACGCCCGGCGCAGGGCGCGAAGGACAGCGAATTGATGTTGATGCGCGGAGTCGGCGGGTTCTGGTTCGGGCCGTGCGAGTTTACAGGCTCGGTCGAGCGAGCCGCTGCCATGCCCGCATCCGGTTTCGGCTTCTGCCGCTTCGCCTCCATAAAGGAATACCGCGCCGACTGACCGCCGACCGCGTTCGGCGCAAATCTCCTCCGGGAGCGCGTTTTGATAGAATGCAGCGTGGGTGTCATGGCCCACAACGAAGCTAAAAACATCGGAAATGTCCTCGACCGCCTCGCAGGACAGTCGCTTGAGCGCGCGCGCATTGATGAAATAATTGTCGTCGCCGGCGGTTGCGACGACGGAACCGAAGACGTCGTCCGGCGCAAAGCCGAGTCAGACCCTCGCGTCAGGCTCGTCGTCGAGCCTGCCCGAAAGGGAAAAGCCGAGGCTGTGAATCGGTTTCTGACCGAAGCGACGAAGGACGTTTGCGTGGTGGTCGGCGCGGACACCCTTCCGGACTCCCGCGCGGTCGAATTCCTCTGTCTCCCGCTGGAACGCGCCGAGGTGGGCATGACCGGGGCGCGTCCCATTCCCCTCAATTCAAAAAGAACATTCCCCGGATACGTCGTCCACTTTTTGTGGTCCATGCACCACGACGTGGCGCTGAAACGCCCCAAGTGCGGCGAGATGGTGGCGTTCAAGAAAGTCTTCGACCGTCTGCCCGCGGACACTGTGGTGGACGAGCCTCAGATAGAGGCCCTCGTGCGCGCGGCCGGGCTTCAAATCGTATACGAGCCGCGCGCCGAAGTATACAATCTCGGCCCGGACAACCTCCGCGAGATAGTCATGCGCAGGCGCAGCATCGTCGCGGGCTATGAAAGGCTGTCCCGCAGAACCACACACCGCACTGCCACGCAGAGCCTCCGCTGGTGGCTCTTATCGCGGGTGGCCGTCAGAGCCGCGCGCGGCGAGGAACCTCTTCTTTTTCTCGCCGGAGCCGTCGCCGTCGAGCTGGCCGCGCGCGTCCTCGGCTACTGGGACGCCGTTTTCTCCAAAGAGCCTCTCCATATATGGCCCCCGGCGGAGTCAACTAAAGACCCGGCCGCGTCCCTTCCTCCGCGCCGCTGACCGGCCTCCTGTTCGCCCTCCCTTGTTGTGTTGCGTCCCATGTTGCAAGTATAATGGTTCCGACATTGACTAGGATTGGAGAAGCGCCATGGAAGAAACATACCAACAATTGAAGCAGTGCGTGCTTGACGGAAACCAGCCGGGAGCGGTCGAGGCGACCAAAAAGCTGATCGAAGCCGGGGAAGCCCCGCAGAACATTCTGGACTCCGCGCTCGTCCCGTCGATGGAGGAAGTGGGCGACCTCTTCCAGCGCAACGAATACTTCATACCCGAACTCCTCGTCGCCGCAAGAGCGATGGAGGGCTGCATGGCCATTCTGCAACCTCTCCTTTCGGCCGGCGACTCCAAACCGAGGGGCGTGGTCGTTATCGGAACCGTCAAAGGCGACCTGCACGACATAGGCAAGAACATCGTCGCAGCCATGCTCAAAGGGGCCGGGTTCAAGATTATCGATCTCGGCACCGACGTGGACGCCGCAAAATTCGCCAAAGCCGTCTCCGAGCACAAACCGGACGTCATCGGCCTCTCAGCTCTTCTCACCACCACCATGCGAGAGATGAAGTCCATCATCGACGAGCTTGGCGGCAGCGGCCTCAGGAGCGGCGTGAAAGTCATGGTCGGCGGCGCTCCCCTCACTCAGCAGTTCGCGGACGAAATCGGCGCCGACGCATTCGGACAGGACGCCGCCGAAGCGGTCAAAAAAGCAAAACAACTCGTCGCAGTCTGAATTCAGACGCGTTTCTCGCGCGGGACGGCAGCGGGGCCGCGACAACTGGCCCGGTTCGCGGCGGCATAGGCGCGTCAGAATCAAAGCAAACACGGCTGCGGGTTTTTAAGATGACGACAAACCGCAATAATTTCAAAAGGGATTCGGGGAACAATTTGCGCCCGGACGCGAGGCGCGGCGCCTGCGCGGTTTTGTTCCATTCGGCAAAAAAAAAGATGAGGCTCGCGCTGCCCGCGCTCGCTTTCGCCGCCGCGCTGGCCGTCGCCGCGCGGCCCGCCGTTTCATCGGCATCGTTTCCGTTGCGCGATGAGGGACATCTGAAGCTTGAGCCTGTTTCTGCGCGTTTCCAATCCGCTGTTTTCGCCGTAAAAGGCGGGCATGGCGCAATCGAAGGCTCCATAGATTTCTTCCGCGACGTGGCGGACCCTTTTTCCCTCTTGGTGGAAGAAACCGTCGCAAAGAGGGAATCGGCGTTGCGGGAAAGGCTGGTCGCGCTCGATTTCGCCAGAGAGGAACTCCGTTTCTCGCTCGGCGCTCATCTGATGTCAGTCGAGGAGCAGGCGGCTCGCCTTGAAGCAATGCTTAAAAACAGGAGCGCCGTCGAGTGAAATTGCGCGGCTTAACCCGCCGCGCAAAAAACTGAAATCGCCGCCCTCCCGCTCTGACGGGAAGGGCTTGACCGGGAGGATAAATGAACAAGTATGACGTAGCAATCGCTGGAGCCGGAATCGCCGGTTGCCATGCGGCAAGAAACCTCGCGAGGATGGGCCGAAGCGTCGTGCTCATCGACCGGCGCGAGACCTCCGGCCTCGGCCACGACTGGTGGGACAACGTCAACATGGGCATCTACGACGAGGTCGGGCTGCCCGCCCCCGAACCGCCGGAGTTGCTTCAGGGCAACATCAACTTCAAGGTCTTCCCTCCCGGACAGAAGACGTTCTCTTTCGTCGCGGACACTGCCGGGAAGATGAACGTGGACAGGAAGATGCTGGCCGCGCGCCAGTTGAGATACGCCGTCGAAGCCGGAGCCCGATTCATGGAAAAGACCGCCGCGCTCGCTCCTGTCGTCGAGAACGACCGCGTCGTCGGAATGGTCGCGCGCGCAGCGGACGGCTCGAAAATCGATATCCGCGCCTCCATCACCATCGACGCCACCGGCATCTCCGGCGCTCTCAGGCAGCATTCATCCGCAAAATACGGATTCTCAAAATACATCAGCCGCTCCGAAATGTTCGTAACCCACAGGGAAATCCACAAGGACGACGCCCGCGAGCGCGAAAGCAGGGTCGTCTTCGGAATTAACAACGGCGTCCAGTGGATTCACCGCGAGCAGCCGGGCATGGCGGACTTCTTCGCCGGGTTCATCAACTTCCCCGGCAGGCCGCGCCCCAGAGACATCGTCGCAGGGCTTCTGGCCGCAACGCCGGATGTCAAACCGAATTTGTTGCGCGGCGGCTACGGCGCTCCCATCCCCGTCAGGCGCGGATTCGACTCGTTCGTCGCCGACGGGTTCGTCCTCTGTGGCGATTCCGCATGCCAGTGCAACCCCATTGACGGCTCCGGCGTCGGCAGCTCGCTGCGCGCCGCCACCATCGCCGCCCGCGTCATCCACTCCGCCCTCGAAAACGGCAGGACCGACGTCGAGGCTCTCTGGCCCTACAACGCCGAATATAAACGCCTTCAGGACGCCTCTTTCGCCCAACTGCACGCCCTCCAGATGTTCCTCGTATCTCAACCGAAAAAACTCCTCGACATACTCCTCGGCAGAGGCATCATCAAACCGAGGGACTTCTGGGGCACGGGCAAGGCGAAACAGGAATCCGCTCTCGGACGGATTATCAAGCTGATGAAAATGATCGACAATCCGAGTTTTATTTTCAAACTGGTCGACGGCATGTCCACCGCGAAAAAAGCGAACGAGCTTTACATGCAGTTCCCGGAAAAACACGACCCGGCGGAATTCGAGAAGTGGCGGCGCGGCGTGAATCAACTGTTCGCGACCATACCGCCCGCGCTCGACGCTCCCGCAGAAATGAAATGATTGGGCGCCGCGAGCCGCGCCCGCTTCGGAGGTTGATTTGGACATCAAAAAAATCGGCATAGTCGGAGCCGGCGTCATGGGCGGCGAAATCGCTTTCGTCGCCACTCAAGCCGGATTCCCTGTGGTTTTGAAAGACATCGAGCGCCGCTTCCTCGACATCGGCGTGGCGAACGCCCGCCAGATTTACGAGTTCAAGGTCAGACGCCGCAGAATGTCCGAGGACGAGATGGAACAGAAATTGAAACTTATCTCCGTCACTCTCGGATACGACGAGCTTGCGGACGCCGATTTCATCATCGAGGCCGTTCCCGAAAATCTCGACCTGAAGCGCCGGGTTTTCTCCGAACTGGACGCGGCCTGCTCTCCCGGCGCAATCCTCGCCACCAACACTTCTGCGCTGAGCGTCTCGGCTATCGCCGAAGCCGTCTCTCGCCCGGAGCGCGTGGCGGGCATGCACTTCTTCAACCCGGTGTCCATGATGCGTCTGGTGGAAGTGGTCAGGGGCGCGCGCACGAGCGACAAAACCATGTCCTCCGTCTGCGCCCTCGCGGAGGCCATCGGCAAATCCCCCGTGCGATGCGCGGACTCCGCCGGATTCATCGTCAACAGGCTCCTGTGCGCCGCCATGCTGGAGGCCGCCCGTTGCGAGCGCGAGGGCCTTATGTCCCGCGCGGACATCGACAGCGCCCTAATAAAACCCGACGCCGGGCTTCCAGTCGGCCTCTTCAAAATGGCCGACCAGCTCGGCATCGACCTCATACACAAAGTCATGCGCATTCTCCAAGACGCTTTCGGCGACAGATTCGCGCCCCCCGAAGAAGTCGAGCGCCTTATCGCCTCCGGCCACCTCGGCGTCAAATCCGGAAAGGGGTTCTACGACTATGGAAAATCGTGAGCTTGTCCTGAACAGAATTTTCGCCGCAGTCGTCGCCGAAGCCGAACGCGCCGCCGCAGAAGGCGTCGCCTCTCCGCAGGAAATTGACGACGCGATGCGCATGGGCGCTCTCTTTAAAAAACCGCCGTTCGCTTACACTGCGGAAGTTGGCGCGGAGGCCATGCGCGCCCGTCTTGATGATTTCGCGGCAAAATACGGCGACAGATTCAAAGCCTGACGCCCGCGCCGCGCAAGGAGAATCCTCCAAATCTCTCATGTTTATTCCTATCTCTAAAAAAGACCCCTCCGAACTGCGCGACATCCGCAAAATCGGAGTGTATATCGGCGTTCCCGGACTCGGCGACCTGCTTTTCATCACACCCCTGTTCAGGGAGTTAAAAAAGCTTTTTCCCGGCGCAGAGGTCGTGTTCATCGGCAAGTTGCTCCGCGGCTACGCCCGCCCGGTCTTCGACAATTGCGAACACATGGACAGGCTGTTGGAATTCCATCTGTACGATTCCCTGAACGCGCTCTCTCTTGCGCGGTTCGTCAAAACGCTTCGCGCTGAAAAGTTCGATCTGGTTGTGGACACGCAGAGGAAACTGGCCCCCAGCCTTCTGCTCCGGCTGGGCGGCCCCAGATTCATGGTCGGCTACGGCAGCAAACAGATGTTCTCAGATTTTGCCGTGGACGACTCGCGCAGGGACTCTCGCCACACCGCCGACCTCTCGCTGGACCTTGTCCGCGCACTCGGCGCTCTGAACCCCGACCCCAGTCTTGAGATACCGCTGCCGTCTCCGAACAGGGAATACGCCGCCGCTTTTCTCGCCTCAAACGGAGTCCCTGACGGGGCCCGGCCGGTCGGCCTGATCCCTTGCGCCGGACATCCCTCCCGCAGATGGACTTCCGAAAAATTCGCCGCCCTCGCGCGCAGGCTCCGCGACGAACTCGGCTGCTCCGTTATCTGCTTCGGCTCCCGCGCGGACAAAGAAGTTGTCGACGAGATTATCGCAGCGACGGGGCAGGGCGCGTTCTGCGAAGACTTTGAGCGCGGCTCCATCCTCGACTCTGCGGCTCTTATGGCTCGTTGCTCCGTGATAGTCGGCGTTGATTCCGGCCCGCTCCACGTCGCCGACGCCGCAGGCGCTCCCTGCGTCGGCATCTACGGCCCCACTCTCCCAGAAAGATTCGGCCTCATCGGCGCTCGCTCTAAAACCATCTGTCTATACACCGAATGCTCCCCATGCTCCGACCCCGAATGCGTCCACCGCAAATGCCTCAACCAAATCGAAGTCGAAGAAGTCTTCAACGCCGCCCGCGCGCTCCTCGACAATTCCGTCTCCGACTGATCCGCTGTCGCCCGATAAAATATATCGCGCAAAGGATGCGGGTCGCCCGGAATAGGCGATAACCGGCAAAAGGCGGGCAACAGAAACAGCGGGCAATTCATGAATTGCCCCTACAATTAAAACCGCCGCAAAAACCCGGATATTATTACGGCGGCATTATGGGGCGAATTGGCAATGTGACAAGCGAATAACAGGCAAAGAGCGGCATTCGCCAACGCGCGAGGCCGTAGGGGCGACCCGCCGGGTCGCCCGGATGGGAAAGGACGCGTAAGCAAGATAGAATCCGAATCCGTTATTAGGATTAGGGTTGAATATAGGGTTGGTTTTCGGACTATCCGGCGGTCAGTCGATGACTTCGCAGTTGTCTAGTATCCGCTCGATCTCGTTCTTGCGGCCCAGAAGCATCCTCTGTTTGTCCTGAGCGATGTTAAGCTCGGCGTTTTCGGAGATGTCGCCCCATTCGCGAGCGGTGCGGATGTCGGACAGCGCTTCTTCCATTTTCGAGCTGTTTATATCTTCAAGCTCGCTTACAAGCTGGTCGTATTTCTCGCGCGTTATCCTATAGACATCGTCCTGTTCGCCGCGGCGTTTCGCTTCGGTCACTTCGATGCCGGGGTATTTGTTCTTTAGTTCCAGCAGCCGTTTCTGTCGCTCCTCGAAATCGAACGCGATGCAGTCAAAGAAATGGGAGGCGAACAGGGACACTACGGCCGCGGGTTGCGCGTCGAGGAACTTGCCGATTTTCTTCTCGTCCTTGAGAAGCTTGACCAGTTCGTCTTCCTCTCGGGTGACGCTTGGGCCGTCGGAATTGTTGCGGCAGGAGTATGCGGACGTGAAGTGAATGTTATTGAGAATCCTGAACATTGAGGAAATAACCACGTCTGCGGGCGGGGCGACGTCGGCAATGTCGGAACATTTTTCGATCTGAGTTTTCGACACCCACACGAAGGGCTGCATGTTGGTCGCTATGTCCGCCATCGCCACATCGACTATGTGTTTGATATATGTCTTGTCTTCCATCGACAGCAGGGTGTCGAGCGTCCAGTCGCGTTGGGTTTTCTTGAATCTCTTGGTGAGCATGAAAGCGGTGTCTAGGAACTGTTCGGGGCTGAGTTCGAGCAGAAGCTCAAAAAGACGCTTGCGCACCGCGTTGTCCATGATTTCGGACACCGCGACCGCCGACTGTTCGACGTCGAACATGCGGATTTCGTCGTATATGGAGCCCTTGATGGCGTCGTGCTGTTCGGGATCCAGCGTCTCTAAAAAAATGAGCGCCTCCAGTCGGGCGCCCATTTTGTTCGTCTGGTTCATCGCGGTTCCCGTGAAGAAGGTCACCGCGGTTTCCCTGACATCCTCCATGGGGACGCCTTTCTGTTCGAGCTGCATCATATCCCTGACGATTTTCTGTTTGTCCTTCAGGGACGGAGACTGCCTGAAGCGGGCGAGCAACTCCTGCGCGATCTCGCCTAGCTCCCCCTTGTAAGAAATCTTTCCGGACTTGTCCACTTCGAAGCGCGGGTCGGATTTCGCCGCCTGCGCCAGGCGGGTTTGCCATTCGGCAAACTCATTCTCCGCGACGAGGGCCGGGCAGACCAACGCCTTCAGTTCGGCGGGGGTTATCTCCGCCTGCTGATCTTCCACCAGAGCCAGCGCGGCGTCCAGCGGTTCCTGATTAATATGCTTGGAGAACTGTTCCGCTTCGTCCCGTTTCCTGAGATGAAAACCTCGGGACGAAAGCTTAACGAGGGGAGCGCGTTTCTTGCCGGCGGTGTCGAATATCTCGTCTTTCCCGCCTTCGAACTCCACCAACAGCTCGGAATCGGAACTCAGGCTTACTTTGCCGATGCCGTTAGTTTTATGCCAGACCCAATCGCCTTCCTTGAAGCTCTTCGCCATGTTAAAGCGCCTTTCGGGCTTTTTATGCGCCCGTCCGTCTTTTTCGGACTGTAAATTTTATACATCCGCGTCATCGAAGTCAAGCGCAGGCGGCCGACTTCGTCGTTAAACACCTCGGCGCGCCGGAACATGGAGCCGCGAAACGGCGTCAAACCGGGATGTTCGCAATTGCATTTGTCCCTTTGTTATGCTAGTTTATTTGTGTAAAAAGATACCTGATTCCCCCTGAAACTCATATAGTGTCACAGGGGGCGAGTAAAATGTGAAAAGACCGATGGAATGGGGGTTTTTTCACATGAAAAAAGAGATTATGCAGTTTCAGAAAGGCCTGAGTTTGCACGGATTTCAAAGTA
>JAKQBV010000372.1 GCA_029573925.1 bacterium | reverse complement strand
GACGACTTTCAGCCATTTGTTTGAGTTTGTGTCCGCATTGAAACTGCCGGTGGTCTTTTGCGCTTCGCTTGTCGCGTCGCGGGCTCGTATGTTGAGACTGTAGGCTCCGAGCGGCGTGCCGGCGCTTGCAGAAACAGACAGTGTGCATATCGCCTGTTGATTCGAGTCGAAAGCTCCGCAAACCATTGGCTGCCAATTGGCAGGCCCGCCTCCTTGTATGCCGGAAACGTCAACGTGGACATCGCTTATCACCGCGTTCAAATCCTCGATGGTCACAGAAAGCGTCGATGATTCAGTTCCGTTAGGATATATGTAGTCTGGAGAGAATTGCGCGTCGATGACTTCAGGAGCAGAGTCGCAAATGGTCAGATTCGTCGATGAACTGGTTGTCAACCCGCCTTTGTCAGTCACTGTTATTGTTATCGGGTAATCGCCGGGGGCAAGACCGAATGCGGGTATTATCCCTAAAGGTATGCCGCCTGTTTTATTGTGGAATCTGTTTTTAGGTTCGACGACATTTTGGGTAAGCGTTTTATTCGGAGCTCCGATGCTGCTCAGATCAAGCACAGCAGAATAAATATCATAATAGCTGAGATTGTATATCCCTTTGTTCGGATCTGAAACATACGCGGTGGCGCTAGCAGATGTGCCGTCCAATTTTTGACAAACAGGAGCAGGGTGCGATGAAGACTCGATTACGAACCAGTCAACGACAGGAGGCAAATTCTGTTCAAGGGCATAAAGGAAAGCTCCGCTGCCGACATAGGCTTCAGGCTCAATTGTGACGCCGTTGTCATACGGCAGAACCATCGAACTGCTTTCAACGTGTCCGAATATCGGGCTTTGAGCGTCCATTTGTTTCTCGCCGCTCTTTTTTATGGTAATTAAGGATCCCTCGTTTCTGTAGCCTACAATAATCCCACCGTCATACAATGTCGGCGTGGAGTTGTTAAAACCAGAGCCTGTGTTTGCCACATAGAATGGAGAAGCCCACTCATAACTCCAAGAAGCTCCCAAATCTCTGATGGCGTAAACGCTAGAGGCTTCGGGCGAAATGCCGTATGTGCCCAGATAAAAAACGTTGTTAGAATGCGCCGGGGGGCCACGGAATCTCGTTGTCGGAATTGACGCTTCCCAAATGTGGACTGAATCGCTCGGCAATGATGGATCGAATTTTCTAAATCTTGCTGAATTCTGGTTTGCTACAGTGTAAACATAAGTTATGCCGGCAAAGTCGGCTACCGTAGTCGAAGAATTGATTGTTACATCCGGGCCGCTGTTGACCGGATCAGCGGTGAATGTTTTTTTAAGATTTCCGTCAAGATCGACAACATAAAGTTTCCCGTTGTTATTTATCGCAAATAATAAGTCTTCTCCATCAATATTTGCGTTCGATGGTTTCATAATTGTAAATGGTGTTGATATCGGAAAATTTATCTGTGATGGATATGTCCATTTTAATGATCCGGAGGCTCCCAAGTCCTCTACGGCATAGACTCTTCCTTTTTTGTCCCCAGCTTCTCTAGTTGAGGTAAAGTAAACAACATCTCGGTTTGCGACAGTGTCCCGTATCACTACCGGCGTGGAATAAAATTGATACCCGGCTCCAGGAGCCCATGTCCATGCGATCGTAGCAGTCAATCCGGTGATGTCGATTTTGTAAAGATTCCCATCCGAATGGGCCACATACAAAAAATCTTTGTCTGTGGAAAAAGCAGGTTGAGAAAGATCGCCGTATGGTGTCGCCGATATCTGCAACGGCGCCCCTGTCCAGCAGCTAGTCCCGTCTTCCTGATTTACGCAATGTATTTTGCTGTCAGATGTTATGAAATAGAGGTTAATGTTTCCAAAAGCGTCTTTCTTCGCGAAAGGCTGGCTTTTTAAAACCGATGGCGACGTGGAATAAGCCCATCTTTTTGTAAGATAATGGTTTGGAAAATTGACGGACGATTCGTTCGATCCGGACTGGTTGCAACGGAACTGAAGCCATTCGTCGTAACAGGGCGCATTGTCCACAGCCGCAGTGTAGAGCGAGCCGGCGATGGTGTCAGAGACGATTACGTAAGATTCGCCTGACAAGCTCCCAATGGCCGCCTTCACTTTTCCTGCCCCTTCGGACACGCCGATAAAGCTGCCGCCGGAGGAGATAATTCCAATCTCTTCCGTGACGCTCCAATCAGGCGTGCATTTTATCGGAGGAACATCTTGAGTTAACGCGGTTGTGTCATAGCAATATGCTTTGAACTCAAAGGAATAGCCGGAAGAAACTTTTTTTGAGGCCGGGGTTATCCTAATCTCCTTCAATTCACTGTCAAAAACATAAACAAAGCGTTCAAGTCTTGTTGAGTTCCCAAACGAATCTATTACTTCGACCGATACGCGGTATTCGCCTCGATTGTTTGGCAGATTCCACTGAGCATTCTTTCCTGACGATATTAATGAACCGTCGGAAACCTCCCACGCGTACGATAAAGAATCGCCGTTAGGATCATAAGCGATGGCTTCTAGCGATAATGAACCTCCGGGGGAAGCTGTGATCGGATCAGTTGTTATCTCTTCGACAATCGGAGAACTGTTAAACTCTGTCAGTTGAGCAATCAGAGCGGCCGCGTCTACAAGCCCGCTTATCGGCATGTCGGTGTGCAATGGTTTCATTGCGCCTTGAAAAAGCGTTTTTATGCTTTGAGGATTAATGTCTTTTCTCAGCGATTTCACCAGTCCGGCCAGACCTGATATATATCCCGCTGACATCGAAGTGCCGTTTTTGAAAGAATATCCGGAACCGGGGGTTGTGGAATAGATGTTGTCGCCCGGAGCCGATATATCAACTGTGGCTCCATAATTAGAGTAAGCGGCTCTGCTGTTTGTTTCGGTTGTCGCTCCGACTGATATCGCAAGGTGAATCGCGGCGGGATAGAAAGTATCGGCGCTTAGATCGGAAGAG
>JAKQBV010000363.1 GCA_029573925.1 bacterium | reverse complement strand
AGATTTCATATTGAGTCGCCTTTCTTTTTCGTCGTTGTTTCATTTCCGCTCAGAGAGCCGGCGCCGTACTTGGGGCGCTTCTCAATCAACGGATGCGCCGTGAAGGAATCTTTTCTGATAATTGAGGCTCGGATTCTTTCAATGGTTTTCTCGATTTCCGTCTCGATTGAATCATTGTCGTGTTTGGACGGAAACACGATGCCGCCGGCAATCTGTCCGTGTCCGCCGGCGACGCCCCTCGCGCCTACGATTTTCCTAATCACTGCCGCGGCGTTGCGTTTCCTCTCCCGCGTGCGGATGGAGATATGAATTCCTTCGCGCATTGCGCCTAGAGCCACCGCCCATTTGACGGTTTTAAGAGTGTAAAGCCAATCGGCCACTTCTGCGGCGATGTCCGGCGATTCGAGGTTTTTTATCGCCGTCGTCACCACATCGTCGGCGACGACCGCGTTCTCCAGAGCCTCGTGCAACTTTGCGAAGTATTCTCGGTCATGCAGAGGCCTTTCGATTCTGCCCAGTTTTGCGCGGCTTATCTTTTCGAGAAGAAACTTGTATGCTTCCGTGTCGTCTTTAATAAAATCTCTGCCGAGGTCGTAAGTGTCGGTCTTGATTCCGTAGAATAGAGCCGTCGCCAGATTTGTGTTTATTTTTATGTCCGCTGCGCGAAGATACCCAAGAACAATCGTCGAAGTGGCTCCCGTAGTGTCTCGCACATCCTTGAACGCGGCTTTATGAGTTTGTTTTCTAACAGGCAGGTGGTGGTCTATCACAATATCGGGGATGATTTTCGACGGGAGCTGATTGTTGCCTGCCGAAGGTTGAGTGTCCACCATCGCGATCGTCCGAAAAATCCGCATATCAAGCTTGTCAAAACTGTTCATGGGGACGCACAACTCGCGAACCATCGCGCGGTTTTCCGCTCTGCCTATAATACCGCCGTAGAAAATCTTTGCCTCGGCCTTGAACTTGCGTTTAATCAACAATGACAATCCGAACGCGGACGCGATTGAATCCGGGTCGGGATTGTTGTGAACGATTATGGCGACGTGTTTGGATTTAATCGCCGCTCCGAGCAGCTCCAACAAAATGTTGTTGTCCGCCGCGCTCATCTTCCCGCCGTGTGTCATTTGACCGGCCTTTTCTTTCCGGAACGGTACGCTTCCCTAGCCGACAATACGCTGTCGAGGAAACTTCCGCCGATGACATTTCTCATCTTTGAATATACTTTTTTTGAATTCTCCTCGAACACCGCTTTTTCCTTGTCGGACATCTCGCCGACGTTGTAACCCATAGCGGCGAGCTGTTTCAGAGATTCCGGCTCCGAACGCCGCAACTGGGAGCGAAGAACGCCGGTCATTGAATCTAGCTCCGACATCAATATCCCTCGCGATTCAGAGTCCAGAGAATTGTAGAATTTTTTGTTAATCACGAGAATGCCCGCCTGATATGTGAACGCGGAGCGCGTTATGAATATCTTGTCCCTCTTCAATCCGGTTCCGAACAATTTATCCCACGCTATGAGCGCGTTGGCGGAGTTCGCTCCGCTGTCCACCATCCCTCTCGCGTAGGCGTTGAAAACCTCCGTCGCCGGTATCGGAATCGGCGAGGCCCCCTGCGACTTCCAGAAAGCGATGTGAACAGGGCTTTCCCATGAGCCGATCTTCATTGATTTCAAATCATCAGGCTTCCTCACCGGCCCGCTCATCACGAAATCCATAAAGCCGGTTTCCATAATCGCTGATGTGACCAGCCCCTTTTCATCGAATTTCTTTTTCAATACAGGCGATATCACATTGTCTATAAGGTAGTACGCCTCTTCGTGGTTTTCGAACAGGAAAGGCAGCTCGATGACGTTCACTTCCGGGACAATCGAGGCAAGCGTTGCGGTGTCCACGCCCGCGCCCTGAATCCCGCCTATGAGAACCTGATCCAGCATGTTCTTTCCGCTGCCGAGCGTTCTCGAATGAAGGTGGGTTATCTTAATTTCTCCGTCCGTTCGTTTCTCAATGTTCTTGATGGTCTTCGAGACGGTTTTCCCCCACACGCTTTGCGGCGTCACGAAAGAGCCGATTTTGACTGCGGTCTGTTTCTTTTTAGAAATCGCGTTAGACGCTTGAAAAAAAAACGCCGCTGAAAAAGCCGCAATAACAGCCGTCATAATTAGGATTTTTTTATTCATCGCAACGCTCACTTTCGTATCACGCCCTTTTCTTTGAGCCTTTCGATTTCATTGAGATCGACTCCCGCCTCTGAAAATATTTCGGCGTTGTTTTCTCCGATTGCCGGAGGCGGCGCCGCCGGTTCCATTTCGGAACGAGACAACTTGAAAGGAATGCCGACCTGTCTCATGGTTTTTCCTGAAGCCAGAGGGGCTTGAACGACAAGGCCTCTGGAAACTAGCTGAGGGTCTTCAAGAGCCTCTTCCAGACTGTTCACCGGCCCGACGCACACATCCTGAGATTCGAGCAAGGAGAGCCACTCGGCGCGCGTTCGGCTGACAAACAACTTTTCTAGTTCGGATTTCAGAGTTTCTTTCTTTTCGCCTTCCGCAAAATGAAGAGGGATCAAATCGGGACGACCGATTAAGGCGCAGAACTTAGAGAAGAATTTCGGTTCGATGGCTCCGATGCAGATGTATTTTCCGTCTGAAGTTTCGTAAGTGTTATATACCGGGCTGCCGCCTGTAAGATGAGCTTCGCCCCTGCGTTCGGGAGGCGCGCCGGCTTCGATCCCGGACACGGCCATCGGCAACATGCAGAAAGCGGCGTCGGCTAGAGCGACGTCCACGCTCTGCCCGCGTCCGCTCGCGGCGCGTTCGATGAGCGCCGCCTGAATGCCTATCAGCGCGTTCAACGCGCCCCCGATGTCACCTATCTGAACGCCCGGAGGCACCGGCTTTCCGTTCTTCAGACCTGTCAAATCCAAAGCTCCGGAATACCCGATGAAATTGATGTCATGCCCGGCGAACGACGCGTATGGGCCGGTCTGGCCGTATCCTGCCAGAGAACAATAGATAATCCTCGGATTGATTTTTTCCGCCGTCGCGTAGTCCACTCCGAGCTTGGACATCACGCCCGGCCTGAAGCTTTCCACCACAACGTCGAATTTCTTAACAAGCTCAAGGAAAATCTCTCGCCCGCGATTATCCTTCAAGTCCAACGTCACGCTTTTTTTATTCCGGTTCAGAGCAAGGAACATAGCTCCCGCGCCGTCGATATAAGGAGGAATCCATCTCAGATAGTCGCCCTGCTGCGGGTCTTCCACCTTGACGACCTCCGCGCCCATGTCCGCCATCATCATCGTGCAATACGGTCCCGGCAACAATCTGGACAAGTCCAGAACTCTCACGCCTTTCAAAGCTCCCGCCATTTTTATCTCCGCATATTATGATTGAGTCATATCGTTGCAAACTTTCACGCCGGGTCGAAATAGCTAAAGCTGTCAGTTAACAAATCGCTGCGAAACCAAGCCGCTGTCAGTCGTCGCTTTTTTCCTCGCCGAGAACGCCTTTCTCAACTTCTTTTCCGGCGTAGATCACGGCGACGATAATTGTTTCCTTTTCGTCAACGCATTCTACGCGGTGCGGCATAATCGAATCGAAATATATGCTGTCGCCGGGTTCGAGAATGTCGGTGTGATCCGCCAGTTGGACGCTCATCTTTCCTTCAAGGACAAAAATGAATTCCTCGCCTTCGTGCGAGTACAGGTGCTGGTCTTTGACCGTCGAGGGTTCCAGCGTGACGAGGAAAGGCTCCATGTGCCTGCCCTTTTTGTCGAACGCAAGCGACTCGTATGAATAACCGTATTTCTTGCCCATCTTAGAGGCGACGCGGGAGATGTTCTTCCTCTCGTTGTGCCTTACAAGCGTATAAGGGGCTTCCCGAACGTCTTCGAAGAAATAGCCGATCTCCACTCCTAGCGCTTTAGAAAGTTTGATGAGAGTGCCTAGCGGCGGCGACACCATGTGGTTTTCGATCTGTGAGAGGAGCGCGGACGAGAAGCCGGATTTCTCCGCGAATTCCTGCAGTGAAACTCCCTTTTCCTCTCTAAGTTTCTTTATCTTTTCGCCTACCGGAATTTCGTTCGCTTCGTCTTTCATGCTTATGCCTTCTTTCTTAAATTTTCGATTTAAACGGCGCGAGATATAAGCGCTTCATTCATATCGCGGCAGTCATTTCTGAGGCTCGATGATAACCTTAATCGACTCCTCCGCGCCCGCCACCAATCTAAACCCTTTTTCTGTGTCGCTCAATGGCAAACGATGAGTTATCAGGTCATCTACGGTTATTCTGCGCGCGCGTATCAGTTCAACCGCCTGTGAGATATCGCAGGCGTTTCCCGCATAACTTGTTGTGAGTGTGATTTCGTTCGGCCAAAGGTCGTTCACCGACACCGGGATGGTTTCTCCCGGAGTGGACGGAGCGAAAAACAGAACGGTTCCGCCGCGTCCCACGCAGAGAAGAGCGGCGCGCATGGCGTCGGAAGACCCCGCGCACACAATGACGATGTCGGCGAGCCTGCCGTCGTTTGCTGAACGCAGCCATGCGGGCAAATCCTCCCGCGCGTCGATGGCGGCGTCCGCCCCGCATTTGAGAGAGGCGTTTATTCTGAACGGATTGATGTCTGCGGCAAACACCCTGCCCGCTCCGAGCGCGCAGGCGAGCTTTATGTGCAGCAGACCTGAAATCCCGCTGCCGATGACGAAAACGCTGTCTCCGGGATCGAGGCCCGCCTGTCTCTGTCCCCTTACGACGCAGGACACAGGCTCGATGAATGTGCCCTCCTCGTAAGTCATTCCGTCGGGGAGCTTAACGACTCCGCCATTTTTTATGTTAATTTCGGGAACTCTGACGAATTCCGCAAAACCGCCGGGGTCGAACCTAGTGGAGCGAAGCAGGTCACAGGCCGAATGATGGCCTTTCAGACAATAGTGGCAGATTCCACACGGCACATGATGGATGGCGCAGACGCGGTCGCCGACAGCGAACCCGGCGACATTGCCGCCGACCGCCGTTACTTCGCCCGCGATTTCGTGTCCGAGCACAATGGGAGCTTTCTTGATTCTGTACCACTCCATCGCGTCGCTGCCGCAAACCCCGCTCGCCTCTATGCGGACTAGAAGGTCGCCTGCGCCGATTTCAGGAACGCAAGCCTCCTCTAACCTTACATCGCTGTTGTTGTAGTACATAGCGACGCGCAATGTGACGCCTCACAATAATAGTGTCGCGAACGAGAGCATTTGACTCGGCGCGAGATTTAAAGCAAAACTTTATTTCTTTTTCGCCGCAGACTTTTTCAGGTTCTTTTCGCTCTCGTACAGCTTGAGCGCTTCCTGCGGCTTCATATTCTCATGAACTATGGCGCGAATCGCCTTTATCATTGCCACAGGTTTCGGGTTCTGCCAGATGTTTCTGCCCATGTCCACGCCGACAGCGCCTTTTTTTATGGCGTTGAAAGTCATTTCGAACGCATCGAGTTCTGTTTCCAGCTTCGGCCCTCCGGCGATAACGCACGGAACCGGACATGTCGAGGCAACCTTCTCGAATCCGTCGCAGTAGTAAGTTTTCACTATCCGCGCGCCGAGTTCGGCGGCTATCCTGCACGAAAGCGACAGGAACCGCTGATCCCTCTTTCCGAGTTCCTTGCCTACGGCGGTTACTGCCAGCACTGGCACGCCAGCCCTTTCGCCCTGATTCACCAGTTCCGCCATGTTCAGCAGATTCTGTTTCTCATATTGCGTGCCGACAAAGATGGAAATGGCGACGGCTACGGCGTTCAGCCGTATCGCGTCTTCCATCGAAGTTATCAGACCCTCGTTCGCTAAACTTTCGCCTATGACGCTTGAGCCGCCCGACACGCGCAGCACAATCGGCGTAGTTGTCTGGCTGTCCACAGACGAACGTAGCGCGCCGCGCGTCAGCATCAGTGTGTCGGCGTACGAAATCAAGGGAGAAATCGTTTTCTTCAGCGATTCCAAGTTGCGTGTAGGGCCGAGAAAATATCCGTGATCCACAGCCAGCATCACCGCTCTGCCGGTTTCCGGTCTTATAATCTTTGAAATCCTGTTCTTCATGCCCCAATCCATGATGCGCCTCCCTTTTAAATATACTGAATACTATCAATATATGTGGTCATGGTCAACAATGAACGCGGGCCGTTGAATGAGCATCCCCGCATAATTCGATTTGTCACAAGATTTCGGATAGGAGTGGAATCACATTGCGGCAGATTAACAAAAAAATAAATTTCTATCATATTGTCACTAATTTGTGATAATATAAGCCAAATCTGAATAGCAACCAGAGCGATATGACACAAGTGGGAATTAAAAATGAAAACATTCGGAAAGCCGGCAAGTTTGTCGTTTTTCACAAAAGCGCGGCAGATCAAAGTCGTTGCGAATATTTAATATTAAATCGAAAAAAGACGGCACTAATTATATTTTCTATCGCAGTATTTTTATTATTGTCAATGTCGTTGTCCGGCTGCCGAAGGGATAAAAAACCTGCGGTATATGAGATAAAATATGAGGCAGTTCGCCCGGAATGGGCTGTTGAAAAGCCCCTGCCCTCTCCTCCCGATTCAATTAGGAACATGTACGTTGATTCAGTCAAATTCGAAGGAGGATATGTCTGGTTCGGACTCAGGGGGTTCGGTCTGGCTCGGTTGAAACCCGAGACCGGCAAGTGGTCGATATATGACGCTGGGGGCGCGTATAAAAAACTTGAGATACAAGACGTCGAGCCGGTCGGCGACATCGTCTACATCGGAACAAGCGGGAACGGGCTTTTAAGACTGGACACAATATCCAATCGTTGGTCCCATGCCGGCCCGGATATTTTCGAAGGTCTCAAAAGCGCTTCGGAATTAGTCAAGTTCGGCAACGACATTTATGTTTCAGGCCACAGCGGTTTTTTCGTCTATGACGTCGCATCGAACAAACTCAAAAAGCTCAATGACGGAAAATTTTCAGGACTTACGTTTGCAGAAGACAGAATAATCGCGAGTTACATAAAAGAAGATGGACTTAGACTATGCGTCGTCAACCAAAATAAACGGCCTCAAAAAGTAGAGTGTTTTACAAAGGAAGAATTCGAACTTGCAGGTTTTGTTCTGGTACAGGACGGATCGGAAACGCTCATTTCCTGCTACGACGGTTATCTGGTTTACAACGCAAAGAATGGCTCTTTCAAGCAAGTGAAGCAAAAAACCGGAGTGAAAAACTTTCAGACGAGCAGAATAATGAAATATCGAGGAGGACGGCTTATCGTCACGACTTCAGGAAGTCTGGTCTTCGAAGATATTGAGAGTGACAAATGGATTTTTATAGACGTGGAAACCGGATTGCCTGATTTTGCTTTGACTACTGCGATTACGGATGGCAAAAACCTGTATTTCGGATCCGACCAAGGAATTCGCGTCATCGGCCCTGAAAGATTCGATCTTATGAAAAGCATGGCGGAGAGTAAAGAAGGAGCGGCCGGCGCGGCGAACGAAAAATCTATTCTTACCGGCGGCGCAAAGGCATCTTCTCCTTGGAGAAGGTTCACTGTCAGAGACGGGCTTTTGAGCGACAAAGTGTTTTCATTGATAACGGTCTCCGACGACGTCTGGGTGGGAACCGATTTCAACGGGCTGTCCCGAATTTCCATCAATGATTTTTCATTAAAGACTTTTCTGCCTGAAGAAAAAACCGCCGGAGCTAAAAAATCATTTCGAGCGGTAACAAAAATGGCTTCGGACGGGGATGAAATAT
>JAKQBV010000338.1 GCA_029573925.1 bacterium | reverse complement strand
GGCGAAGACCGCACCCCCCGTGATCCGCGCATCCTGGAGGAACGCTTTCTGCGCCTGCCCGGAAAAGGCGACAAGCCGGAAGGCAAGGTGGCGCAGATTCCGCAGGCGGGACAGATCGACGTCGATGAATGAGAGCTCGTCGAGACGTTCGCGCTCGGCTGCAAGCTGCCCCATCTTTTCCCGCGCCGATTCAAGCCCGCTCCTGAGCTTTCGGCAGGTCGCGACGAGAGCGTCGGGATCGACCGCTTCGGCGGCTTCCTTTATTTCGCGTGGCGAGGCGAGGGTTTTGACCGGAAATATACTTTCGAGAAAATCTCCGGGCGCGGTGTGCACTTCACGGAGAAATTCCGCCGATTCAACGAGCTTCCCGATGGCTGCGTCGGATGCGGCCGTGTCTTCCTCTACCGGCAGGAACCGTCCGGACCACGTGTCGGAGGCTTCTGAAAAATCCTCGACATGGATACAGCGCTCGCGGAACAGCCAGTCGATGAATTTGTCGCGGGAACTCGATGGAACGAGAAGGAGAACGCTCTCCATGCGCTCGATACTCATCTCGACACTCCCCGAAGCCTGGTGAGAATCATGTCGACGCCTCCGGCTATATTGCTTTCGGGCATATTCCGGATGGCGCCGGCCTTCGCCGCGTACTCCGCGCGCACAGCTTCGACTTCGGACGTGCGCTTGCGTTCAGCTTCCGCCTTGATGCCGGCGGTCTTTTCAGCGATGTCGCGTTCGAGCTTCTTCTTCTCTTCATCAATGGCGGCGGCCGCTTCTTTTTCAAAGGAGCGAGCCTTTTCCCGCGCCTGACTGCGGACATTTTCCGCCCGGTCGTCGAGATCAAGTATTTTCGTGATGACGGTTTCGGTCGGGCTCATGCAGGGTTCTCCCGTATAAGTATACTTACGTGTCTTTATTTTCCCGCCACGGCATGATTTTTCCTAAGTATATGGAATTTAGTTATTTTAATACACGAGGTCAAGAAGTTTCCAAATTTTCGAAGAAATTATTGTTTTTTACAAAGTCCGTGAATGATCCGGCTGGGTGCGTCATATCCACGGTTTCCACCAGTGCGCCCAAAACAGAGAAGCACGCCCACCCGAAAATTCTTGACCGGACTTATCGTTCACATTTAATTAGGAATGATGTATTATTGCGACACAAGGATTCATCACCGAAAGGAAACCCATGTTTACCGTTATCGCCGAACGCATCAACATGACCCGCAAGTCCATCCGCACAAAGGTGTGGGAACGCGACGAAGCCTTCATCAGCTCCGAAGCCGCCCGTCAGGTAGCGGCCGGCGCCACCCATATCGACATCAACGCCGGGGGCGATCCCGCCAAGGAAGTCGACGACATGATCTGGCTCGCCACGGTGGTATCGAAGGAGGTCGAGGTTCCGCTCTCCATCGATTCCGCGAATCCCGACGCCGTGAGGGCGGGGCTCGACATCTGCAACCGTCCCGGAACGATCGTCAACTCCATCACCATGGAAAAAGAGCGCGTCGAATCCATTCTGCCGCTCGTGAAGGAATACGGCGCCGGCGTGGTCTGCCTGGACAAGCTGAGCGGCCGCGTGATCTGGCGTTCGCAGAACGATGTCGCCGGCTACGCCCCGCCAGTCCTCGCCACGGTGGCGGGGGCGCGGCAACTGCTGGTCTTCACGGCCGAGGCCCTGCTCGGGCTTGACCCGGCCGACGGCGCGCCGCGCTGGCGCGTTCCCGTGAAGACCGCTTTCGG
>JAKQBV010000336.1 GCA_029573925.1 bacterium | reverse complement strand
TTGTTATTGGCGTGTCCGAGCCTGCAAACCGCTTCTGGGGATATCAATTCGTCGAATTTATCGCCGCTCATAAAACCCATTTCAACAACAGTGTCTCTTATGCTTTTGCCGGACTGCCGAGCGGCAGCAACCGCTTTGCAGACCGCGTCATATCCGATTTCAGACACAAGGGCTGTCGCCGTCGCGGTGGATGAAGAAACAGTCTCGGCGCATCTTGTCTCGTCCGCCTTCATTCCGGTTACGCACAGAGTGTTGAGAGAATCGCAGGCTTTTGACAACATGCCGCAACTTTCCAAGAGGCAGTGAGCCACAAGAGGCAAAAAAGGATTCAACTCGAGATTGCCGGAAGCGCAAGCGAACGAGATGACGGAGTCATATCCCATGACGAGGAGAGCGGCTTGACTGGCCGCTTCGGGGATAACCGGGTTGATTTTTCCGGGCATAATTGATGAGCCTGACTGCCTAGGGGGAAGAATCAACTCTCCTATGCCGGCGTCCGGCCCTGAGGACAGCAAGCGCAAGTCGGAACTGATTTTGAATAATGTCGCAGCCAAAGCCTTGAGGATTCCGGACACTTCTACGAACACATCGGCGTTCTGAGTGGCGTCCACAAGATTCTCAGCGCGAGCGAATCCTATGCCTGTGACTTCTCTCAACTTGTCGACAACGGAGAATATGTAACTGCGCGGAGCGGCAAGGCCGGTGCCGACCGCCGTGCCGCCGAGATTAACAACTCGAAGCCGCTCTTCGCATTTATAGATTCGCCATCTGTCGCGGGACAGAGCCTCGGCATACGCCGACATTTCTCTTCCGAGAGTGATTAGCGCGGCGTCCCTCAACTCAGTTCGTCCCACTTTAACTATGTCGGCGAATTCTTTTTCTTTTGCTTGGAACGCCTCCTGAAGGCCGACCACGCTAGACTCTAGCGTCCGCAGCATCCTAATCGCGGCAACTTTCATCGCGGTGGAAAAAGTGTCGTTTGTAGATTGATGAAGATTGATATCGTCTGTCGGCGAGATTCGACTGTAACTACCCGGCGGAAGACCTAAAAACTGCAACGCTCTGTTGCAGATAACTTCATTAATATTCATGTTGGCGCTAGTTCCGGCTCCGCCCTGTAGCGCGTCCACAAGCACATGGTCGTTCAGCTCGCCTTGAGCCATCTCGACGCAAGCCCGCTCTATCGCCGATGCCTTGTCCACATCGTCTTTCCAAATACCTAGCGATTTGTTAGCGAGAAAACAGGCCAGTTTGACCGAACCGAAAGCCTTTGAAAGTTCGCGGTTCATCGGTCTTCCGGCAATATAAAAATTCTCCAATGCCCTAGCCGTGTGGACGCCGTAAAGCGCGTCCGACGGGATACGGACCTCACCAAGCATGTCCTTCTCAACCCTGTATCCGCTGTCCATCGCAACCTATTGACGACAAACCCTCGGCTTGTTGCGAAATTTCGCAGACTATTACACGTTGAATGTCATCTTTTTTACTTCAAGACCTTCAATCGCTTTGAGTTTGTCTTCAAACTCCTTGATTGTCTTCTCCGCTCCGAACATTTCCATCATGAGCAAACCTGTCGGCGAGCAGAAATCTCCTGACACATCATGCAGTCCTATGCGCGTTTTGATGTTGCATCCATATTCGGTCAAAAGCTTTTGGACGTCTTTTGCCATTTTAATCCGGTTGCTCACGTTCACTCCGATAATGACTTTCTTGCTCATTATTTCCCTCCAATATTTAATAGATATAAACGACCTCAAGACTGATAATACAGATATTCTAACCTAAACAAAACTTATTCTTTCCTTGTTCCGCAGATTATCGGGGAGTGCCCGTATCCTTCGGAAACAATCCTTCCTTCGGAAAGAATCATATCCCGCGCCGACTTGAAGGGGTCTTCTGAATATGGTTCATCCCTGTCCTTATTTGGATATATTTTATACAACTCTCTAAAATTGTCGGGCGTCGCGTTCACCATAATAACATTAGCTCCGAACTGAAGGGCGCGCGCGCGCCCTCCATGTCTCAGAACACCGGTCGCCGTAGTGGCCGGAATAAGAAGATGGGGCATTGTCAATCGAGCGACGGCGAGAGTCCTCATGGCTAAATCGAAGTCGCCGGCGGCGGCATTGCCCATAGGCGTATCCGGGTCGGGAATGAACGGGCCTATGCCTGCCATGTGTACTCCGAAGGATCTCAAGAATAGAATGTCATCGGCTATGCTGTCGATTGTTTGACCGGGCAGGCCGATCATCATCCCGGCCCCAGTTTGAAGCCCTGCATCCTTAATCCATTCAAGGCATTTCAGGCGGTTGGCGAGCGACGAGTCCGGATGTAGCGCGGCATAAAGGTTTTCGTCCGAAGTCTCATGTCTTAACAAATACCTATCCGCCCCCGCTGAGCGCATGCAAGCGTAATCTTCGCGCGAATATTCGCCGAGAGAAAGTGTGACCGCTATGTCAAATGTAGACTTTATTCTTTCAACTAAACGGCAAACTCGCATAGCGTTCAGCGCCGGGTCTTCGCCGGACTGAATGACAGCTGTCTTAATCCCGCTGTCTGCCAAACGCGCGACGACATCGATTATTTCTTCGTCGCTCATTCTGTATCTCGATACTTTTTTATTGCCGCGGCGCAAGCCGCAATACAGACACTCCCGTCTGCAATAGTTGGAAATTTCCAACAGTCCACGAATGTGAACTTCGTCACCGACGCAAGTCTTTCTAGCGTCGTCTGCGGCGCGCCTAAGCCGTTCGCAACTCTCAGCGTCTGAGGAACCCAACATGTCGCGAACTTGGTCAAATGACAGCATCCGGTCTCCGGAGTTCGTCGGGCGACTAGAAATAGAAATCTCGCTCTCCGTTCTCAATCAGTTCAAGCCTGTGAGAGGTCTCTTTTCTTCTGGTCTGGTTTGCGACATCCTGAATCTGATCAGAGATCGTAGCCGCGCCCGAAACTTTGGTGGCGTCCGACGCGTAGTCGACAAGGTATTCCTTGAACGTCATCAGCGCGTTCGGCAGACAGAACTCCTTAATGAGGCCGGGTTTTGCGATGGACATGAAATCGCCCCCGGTTCTGCCAAGCCTGTAACAAGCCGTGCAGAAGCTGGGCACATAACCCATGCGGGCGATATCATTGATAACTTCGTCCAACGGGCGGGTGTCGCCTAATGTGAACTGCTCTGACTCCGGAGCATGTTCCCGGGCATCATAATATCCGCCGGGATTCGTTCGAGAACCGGCGCTCAACTGAGAGACTCCCATGTCGAACAGTTCCTTGCGCATTTCGGGAGATTCCCTAGTCGTGAGTATCAATCCTGTATACGGGACCGCCAGCCTGAGTATGGCGACAACTCTCTTCATGTCGAAATCGCTCACGGGATACGGCGGAGAGCAGGCAACGTCGGAATTCAAAGCCGGCTCCATTCTTGGGAACGAAATGGTATGCGGGCCGACGCCGAATTCTGCCTCTAAAGCCTGCGCGTGCATCAGCAACGCCAGCGTGTCAAACTTCCAGTCGAAGAGGCCGTAAAGAACTCCTAAAGCCACATCGTCGATGCCGGCCTGCTGCGCTCTGTGAAGCGCGTAAAGCCGCCACTCGTAATTCGATTTATTGCCTGATGGGTGCATCTTGGCGAATGTTTCACTGTGATATGTTTCCTGAAAACATTGATAAGTGCCGATTCCAGTGGCTTTCAAAGCCTTAAAATCATCGACGCTCATCGGAGCCGCGTTGACATTCACCCTGCGAATCTCTCCATTGCCCGACTTAACCGAATATACTGCTTCCACTGTTTCGGTAATGAGCTTTATGCCGTGCGCTTCTCCATAGACGAGAAGGATTCTTTTGTGCCCCATGTCCTCGAGAATCTGCGTTTCGCGCTTCAGTTCTTCTATGGTAAGAGTTTTTCGGACAAGGTCTTTGTTGTCGCGCCTGAACGCGCAATAAAGACAGTTGTTGCCACATTCGTTTGTGACGTAAAGCGGGGCAAACAATACAAGTCTTTTTCCGTATATGCCGAATTTCACTTCGCGGGCGGCATGAAAAATTTCTTCCGCCCGGTCTTCGCCTTCAGCCTGCATAAGAACAGCGGTTTCCTCAAGGGAAAGACCTTTCATCTCTTTCGCTTTGCAGATGACCTCAGAAACTCTTTCAGCGGAAGGATTCTTCGCTTTTTCAATCAAATCAAACAAAAGCCGTTCATCGATGAAGCCGGCCATGGCTGCGCCTCCAAGACGGTTCCGCGCGGGAGCGCTCTAAATATCCGAACGCTCCCGCGCGTTTAGCGTCATTTGTTGAGCTGTTCCTTGATCTCTCTGAGGAGAGTCGGGGGGTCCAGCGGTTTTGTCAAATACACATCCGAGGGCAATGATCCCTTCGTGTCGTCGTCGCCGAACCGCATATCGTAAAGTTCGGTGAAAGACGAAAGCGCGATTACCGGAATACCCTTGTATTTGTCCTGCTGTTTTAGTTGCTTGCACACCTCAAACCCGTCAACGCCGGGCATGAGAAGATCGAGAATGATCAAATCCGGCTTGAATGAGTCTACTTTCTCAAGGCCCTCGGCTCCATTCTTCGCCGAATCAATCTCGTATTCTCCCTTTAGAAGAATCGTAAGGGAACTGACGATCGTCGGATCGTCCTCGATAATCAGAATCTTGCTTTTCGCCATGTTTTTCTCCTTTCGTTATTTCACGGGAATTGAAACAGTAAACGACGTTCCGTTAGTCTCGTCGCTTTTCACATCAATCGACCCGCCCATCGTGTCCACTATGCTCTTGACGATAGGCAAGCCGAGACCGGTGCCTCTGTAAACTCTCTGCATGGCCTCCGGCGACCTCCAGAACTCCCTGAAAATATGCTCCATCTCGTCCGGTTTAATCACAACGCCCCAGTTCGTGACTCTAATTTTTACGTCGTCTTCGATCCTGTACACGTGTATCATCACCGGCTTGTTCGGGTCGGAATATTGAAATGCGTTGCTGATCAGGTTGAGCATTATGTGGTCGAACATCTTACGGTCCGCTCACAAAAAGCCCGGAGCAGTTCCGACCGCGACGCGGATATCAACATTGCGCTCCGCCGCCCTGACTGAAAAGAACTGAGCTATCTTTCTGACGGCTTTCTCGACATCAATCTCGTCAATCCGTCTGGCTGAATCGACGCGCGCTTCGGCAAGTTTCAACATGTCGTTGACCATGTCCATCATGTCCTCGCCGCGTTCGTATGCGTCGTTCATCAGCTTCATACAGTCCTCAGGCTCCTTGACCGCGCCGGACAGCAACACTCGCAGACAACTCTGCACCGCCGCGAGCGGCGCCCTCATCTGGTGGGAAGCCATGTTCATCATCGTCTTCTTGGTCACATCGATCTGCCTGAGTTGGCGGATCATGTTTTCTTGGACTTCTGTGTACTTTCCCCATAGCTCGGAGATTTCCCTGAGTCTGGACACTGTTGATCTGACTTTGACGTACCATGCCAGCAGCCCAGACAATCCGGCAACGAGCAGTACCGGCAGGGCAAGTCTCGGCGCAAGGAGATGTGGCGCCGATAGAACCGCCGCAGCCGGAAGTATAGTGAAGACGAGTAAACAGACTGATGCCCACCCGAGTCGCTCAATTCTCTTCAGCCTCTTTCCGCCGACAAGCGCGGTTCTTCTCCCTATCTCGGCAGACAGAGACCTCAAGCCGCTCGTCTGCTTCGAGGTATCGCCGGGTTGACTCATAAACTGCGTCCTCCGCCTTCACGGCGCGCTGAACCGCTGCTTCTATCGGTTATATTATATCAACATCCACTCCTGTCTTTGTAATGCGTGTGTAAAAGATGATGGGACTTCTCTCCAAGCGGCTCCTTCAGGAATTCCTTGTAAAGATTGGAGACGCATTCGTTCTCGTGGGATTTCCTAGAGGAAAGCCGTTTGTCTTCATCATATATCGCCTTGGCTCTTAACTTGCGCGTCTCCCACGTGGTAGGTATCGGCTGTCCTCCGCCGGCTATGCATCCGCCGGGACAGCACATTATCTCTATAAAATGATAATCCGCCTCTCCGGCGCGTATTTTGTCCATCAGTTCTCTCGCATTGGACAAACCGTGTCCGACAGCCACTTTAACGTCGAGGTCGCCCACCTTCACAGTTGCCGCCTTTATTCCTTCCATTCCTCTAACCGCTTCGAAATCAATTGAAGGCAGCTTGTCCTTCGTCACCACTTCGTAAACCGTGCGAAGCGCCGCTTCCATTACGCCGCCTGTAGCCGCGAATATCGTCGCCGCTCCGGTGGATTCTCCCAATGGATTGTCGAAATCCTCTTCATCCAGTTCAAGAAGATTCACGCCTGCCTGCTTTATCATTCTTGCGGCTTCGCGCGTGGTCAACACGATATCGACATCCCGCACTCCGTCAGCTTCCATCTCAGGCCTTCCGCATTCATACTTCTTGGCGGTGCATGGCATTATTGAGACTACCACCATGTTCTTCGGATCGATATTCAGTTTCTGCGCCAAATACGACTTGGCGACCGCGCCGAACATCTGCTGAGGCGATTTACAGGAAGAGACATGGTCGAGCAAATCCGGATAGAAGTGCTCGATAAATTTTATCCAGCCCGGACTGCAAGAAGTTATCATCGGCAACTTGCCGCCTGTCGTGACTCTCTTTAGCAATTCGTTGCCCTCTTCCAATATGGTAAGGTCGGCAGTGAACTGAGTGTCGAACACCTTGTCGAATCCCAGTCTGCGCAAAGCCGCCACCATCTTGCCGGTCACAGCAGTCCCCGGCTCCTGTCCGAACTCTTCGCCAATAGCTGCGCGGATAGCAGGAGCTGTCTGCACTACCACGTATTTCTCAGGATCCTCTATCGCCGCCCAGACCTTGTGCACATCGTCCCTTTCGACGATCGCGCTGACGGGGCAAACCGCCGCGCACTGACCGCAGTTGACGCATTCGACATCCGCTATCGGAGAGTCGAACGCCGTGCCGATAGTCGTCTTGAATCCTCTGTTTGACGGGAAGAGGACGCCGACTTTCTGTATCTGCTGGCATACCGACACGCATCTCCTGCACAACACACATTTGCTTGAATCTCTCATAAGAGAAGGAGAAGATTCGTCTATAATCACCTTCGCTTTTTCTCCGGAATAAGGGATATCTCTTATTCCGAGGTCCTGCGAGAGTTTCTGCAACTCGCAATTCAGGTTGCGCGAGCATGTCGGACACTCCATGCGATGGTCGGACAACAGCAACTCGACGACCATTTTTCTGCCCGCGCGCGCAAGAGGCGAGTTGGTCTTCACGACCATGCCCTGCGCTACAGGGAACACACAAGCCGCCTGCAGCGTCCTCTGTCCCATCACTTCCACCACACACACCCGGCAGGCTCCTATCGCTTGCACATCCTTGAGATAACAAAGCGTGGGTATGTGTATTCCGACGGTTTTCGCGGCTTCCAAAACAGATGTCCCCTGCGGAACCGTCACTGTCTTTCCATCGATGCTTAACGTGACATTAGCCATTATGCTTTCACCTCGTCAATTGATATGCCGCCGCCTCCGGCGGCGAGTTCCGCGCCTATCGGGCGGCGGTAAATCTTTCGTCCTCTCCATCCATTGCTATCCGCACATCCATCCCGAGCGTGGGGTTGGCCCCTATAATCGCCATCAGCGTGGCGTTCAAGTCTCCCACCGGCGGCCGGTCTATGTGATCCTTAATCATAATCGCTCTAACCACAGTCCCTCCGCCCTGACTTGACTCTATCTCAAGCCTTCCTCCGCTCTGTTCGGCTGTCTGCCGCATGAGCGACAATCCCAGCCCGATACTCCCGACGGTCTTGGTTGTTACGAACGGTTTAGCGGCATTTTTCGCCTGTTCTTCGGTCATTCCCCGTCCGTCGTCCGCCACCTCAAGAGTCAGTGTTCCGGCCGCTTCGTCCTCGAAAAGCCCGATCCTGAGATTCTTGGCTCCGGCGCGGATTGAATTCTCCGCCAAGTCGAGTATGTGGTCGGCCAGTTCTCTCATTCAACCAGATATTCCCTTCCGCATTCGCCTCGCAACGCCGACCATATCTCCGCAGTGGTCGGCCGGGCCAGCAGAAACAGCGTAAAAACATCTCCCACCTGTTCAGGCGAGTGCGCGTCCGAAGACCTTATGAGAGGATATCTTTCCGCTCCCGGAAATCTTTTCGCGGCTTCTTCTTTGGTCGTGTTAGCTGTTATTTCAAGAGCGTCGAACCGCGCGCTCTCAGGAATAAAGCCGAGGTTGGAAACCACGCTGTTTGCGGACCTGTCGATATGCGCCGCCACAACCAACCCGCCCAATTCGCGCGCAAGTTCAGACAAACTCTCCACGCTTATGTCAGAAGCCATGAGCAACATCCGCTCGATTTCGCCTGTTTCTTCGCCAAGATCATTCATCAGAACTTGGCGACCGAACAGGGCGGCGTCGTTCGGTATCGCGGGCGACGCCGCCGAGATCGCGTCCTCTAATTTCAAAGCAGACTCCACATCGTCGAACAGGCAGACCACATGGGCTTCCTCGCGGGTCGTAACTTCAATTCCCGGAAGAACTTTCAGCCCCGCAATCTCTCCGCAACGAACAACCGCCGCCGCGTTGCCTGCGGTGTTGTGGTCTGTCACTGCTATCAAGCCCAGTCCCCTTTCGAGCGCGGCTTTCACTATCGCGGGAGGCGTCGCGCTCCTCTCGGCGCACGGCGAGAGCGCCGTGTGCGTGTGCAGATCGGCGGCTATCCTTTCAAGCTCTTCCGTCATAGATCGGAGCCGCCGTTCCGGATGTCATAAAGCAAACCTCCCGCTATGCGTCAATATCACTTGCCTTTCGCGATCTCAAGCTCTTGTTTCTGGAAAGGCAGATCTTCTTTTCCGTAGTCGCATCTCAAGCAACGCGACGCTTCCTTGGCGGCCATTGCCGCGTCAAAGCCAAGTTCGGTCTCGACGAAAGAGCCTTTCCGGTCGCCGACCGGCAGATAATTCTGTTTCACGCGCGGCTCTTCGGCGATTTCCTCTTCGCC
>JAKQBV010000331.1 GCA_029573925.1 bacterium | reverse complement strand
GCGCCGGGCGCTAGGGATTATGCTTTCGCGGGCGCTTCGTATGATTTCAACTCGGATGAGTGGGACATCTTTCGTTTCGACTATAGGATGCGTTTAAAGGGCGGCGCGCGGCTCGCGTACTCGCTGAGATATGACTTGGTCGCCGACGAAATCATGAGCGAGACTATGGGATTGCAGGCAAGACTGGGCGGGGGCGCGATGTCTCTGTCTTACGACGAATCCGACTCGCTCTATTATCTCAGATACAACACGCGGAACTGGTCGAGCGGAGCGCGAGGAATGATTCTCGACTGAACGGCGAAAGGCCGCGATTGAAACGCGGATTGGCGTCAAGATATAAAATACGCGCGGGGACATCCGGCCGGAAGGCCGCGAAAAACGGTTCCGCAGAGAGGGTGAATATGACAAAAGGCAAGAATGGCGAACTGACGCCGCTGGGGATGAAAATCATCCTGCTTTACTGCGTGGCGAACGTGGGGATGATGGTTCTGGACACGGTTCTCGACCAGTACGCGGTTTTTTTCTACGCGCCGAGGAGGACGGAAGGAGGCGCGGCGGCGGGCGCGGTTATGGCGTTCGCGCCTCTCGTGCTGGCCGGACTCGCCCTTAATTTCGGAAGGTTCATGGACGCTCTGGCAAACCCAATAGTCGGTTATCTGAGCGACCGCACCAGCACCAGATGGGGCCGCAGGATTCCTTATGTTCTTTTCGGCTCCATACCGATGACGATATTTTTCATAATGATGTTTTTCCCTCCGTTGCAGTCGGAATCGAAATGGAACGCGGTTTGGTTTGCGTTCACCTGCGGCGGGTTCCTGTTCCTGTACACGCTCGTGGTGGCTCCGTATCTTGCGCTGATACCGGAGTTGGCGAAAAGCAGCGACGACCGGGTGAAGCTTTCCTCATGGCACGCGATAGCGAGCATGCTCGGACTGATAATCGGCTCTGTGGCGACAGGCGTGATAGTGACGAAAACCGGCGGCGGCACGAACGGCATAAGGACGATGGCGGTCTCGATGGGGATTCTCTCTTTCGCGACGATAATATTTACCGCGCTGACTGTCAAGGAAGGCCCGGTGACAAAGGAAAAGGTCGCGAAAATATCGTTTCTTCAGGCGCTAGCTCCCGCGTTCAAAAATAAACATTTTTTGATTTATATTTTCAGCATATCGTCGTTCTGGCTGGGCTACAAGGTGCTGCAAAGCTCCACCATATATGTCTGCACTGTCATATTGAACAAACCGGAAGGATACGTAAGCGCGATAATGGCGGGGATGCTCGTAGTTCTGCTCCTCTCGATTCCGCTTGTGTTTACGCTTTACAATAAGTTCGGGAAGAAGAAGCTGTTTCTAGCCGGGCTGGCGATGATGATGCTTTTTTCTCCATTGCAGGGGCTTGTGATAAAGGCCGGCGCATTTATGGACGCGACGCTGTTCTATCACATAATCATCGCGTTGATGGGGTTCCCTATCGCGCTGATGCTGGTTATCTATAACGCGGTTCTCTCCGATATCATAGATTTCGACGAGAAGCAGACGGGCTTCCGGCGCGAAGCCATGTACTATGGAATCGAGGGTCTGTTCACGAAGACGACAAGGGGAATCGGCTCGTCGCTAAGCGCGGTGCTATTCGCGTTGTTCGGGTTGGACGCCGCATCCGGCTCTGCGTTTTCCGGCATAACGCGGTCTATCACGGAATTTTTCACTAGCGTGGGCCTCGGCGCAGGGCCAGCGACAGGGTTGTTGCTGGCAGGCCCAATTTGTGCGGTCTTCTCTCTGGCGGGCGTGATAATCTTCAGCAAGTACACTTTGACGAAATAAGAGAGACAAGACGGACGATTGTTACGGGAGGCTGAAAGGGAGCGACGCCTCGCGCTTTTTTGCGCCGACGTTTTCCAATCTTTTTCTCTGGTGTAGAATTCATGCGACAGAAGTCTGATATTCGGGAGGATATTCTCGTGAAATTATCTTTGCAGGAAGGTTTGTGCGGATGCGAAGGCTTCAGAGGATTTCTGAGGGACGCGAAGGAATGGGGATTCGACGCTGTGGAAGTGTGGGGCGAGGGATTGGAAGATAGGCTGGACGACGTTGTCGCCGCGCTACGGGAGGAAGGAGCGAAGGCGTCGTCGGTGTGTCCGGGAGGAGGGGGGATAAGAGGAACCATCCTGAGCGCCGACGCGGAAGAGACGAAACGCGCTGCAGGGGATATCGATAAGCTTCTTGATTGTTGCGCTCGGCTGGACGGAGCCGGGCTTATAATAGTGCCGGAATTTGGCGAGAAAAAGTTTATGGCGCTGTACCCTGATCATGGGGACTTCGAGAGAAGAAAGGGAATGTTTGCGGAAAGACTGGAGCCTCACGCAAAGCGCGCGGAGCGGCTAGGAGTTAGCATTTTGCTAGAGCCTTTGAACCGCTACGAAGCGTTTTTCATGCTCACAGTAGGGCAGGCTGCTGAAACGTGCAGAATGCTGGGCAGTCCGGCAGTTAGAGTGATAGCCGACTTGTTTCACATGGGCATTGAGGAAGACAACACTGCAAAGGCAATTTCGGACAATATTGAATGGATTGATCATGTGCATCTTGTGGATTCCAACAGAAAACTGCCGGGACAGGGCGAAAAGGATTTCGCGCCGGCGCTGGCGGCATTGAAGAACGGCGGATTCGACGGCTATCTGTGCATGGAATGCGGAGTTCCGGGAGCCGACCCGGCGGCGCAATTCAAGAAATCAGTGAAATGGATGAGAGACGCTATAGGACGGATTGGGTAAGCGATGACGGATAAACTTCACTTTTCAAAGATGGCGATATTGGGGGTCGGACTTCTCGGCGGCTCCATTGCTAAGACCGCGAAGAAAAACGGAATGGTGTCGCGGGTATCCGGGCATGGAAGAAACCCGGAGAGAATCGGCTACGCGCTCCGGACTGGAATAATCGACGAAGCGGCGGCTACGCCCGAAGAAGCTGTTCGAGGCGCGGAACTTGTAGTCGTCTGCACTCCTGTCGGACTGATATCAGAAACAATAGAGAGGATATCCGGTTGTCTGGAGCCGGGGGCGATAGTGACGGATGTTGGAAGCACGAAGACGACCATCGTCAAAAATGCCGAGGCGATTTTGCCGGACAGCGTGAGTTTTGTGGGCGGACACCCTATGGCGGGTTCAGAAGAATCCGGAGTCGAGGCGTCGACGGACACTCTTTTTGAAAACGCGCTCTGCGTGCTGGCGTCGTCTGACCGGACAAACATTTCCGCTTTGAACAGAATGGCCAGATTTTGGGAGGCGATGAGGTCTCAGGTGATGATAATGTCGCCGGAGGAGCACGATCTTCTGGTGGCAGCATCGAGTCATCTTCCGCACATGGTGGCGGTCGCGCTGACTAGATGCGTGGCTGAGATTTCGGGGGACATGGAGAAGGTGCTGCCGCTGTTAGCCGGAGGTTTCAGGGACACCACGCGCATCGCGTCGGGCAGCGCGGACATGTGGCGGGATATATGTCTCACCAATCCTGAGTTTATCGGCGCGGTGATGGAGAGATTCGGCAGAACGATGATGGAGGTGGCGGAGGCGGTGCGGGGTTGCGAGCCGGAAAAGCTGGAAAGCCTGTTCGCGGACGCGAAGAGCTTCCGGGACGGCCTGCCCGCGAAAGGAAGGGGAATCCTCGCTCCGGCGTCAGAGATTCTGGTGGACGTTACGGACCGCCCCGGCGTTATCGGCGAAATCACTCTTGCTCTCGGCGAGGCGGGCATAAATATCCGAAACATCAATGTTCAGCATGTGCGCGAGATGAGGGGCGGCACTCTTTCTCTTATCTTAGAAAAAGCTTCAGAAATGGAGGCCGCCGCAAAGTTGCTCTCGGATAAAGGATTCATCGCGACGAAAGTGGATTGAACAAGAGCGGACGATGGTTGCGGATGTTGTGAACATTGAGCGGCAAAGACTGATTTTGACTGTTTTCGGCCTTAATAAGCGATTATCAGCGGTTATTTGAAATCTGCCGCGAAGAATTGTTTTCGGCGGTTTTTATACATCCCTAGAATAAATAAAAAATAAATTTAAAAAATATTTTTGACCTAGAAAACAGGAATATTAAGAATCCCGTGATTTAACACACGCCTAATACCACTATATATTGTGGTGTCGCCTAGCCCCCCATACAATATAATGACAAAGTCAATAATGGCTATTTTAAGCCGATAATGGTTGTTATTTGATATTAAAAGGTTGATTCTTGAATATATGCAGGATAACGACTGATATGGCCGAATATCGCTAATTTATTTATTTTTTGGGAAGTGGTTGACAAGGTTTTTTTTTTGACATACGATAGCAGTACCTGAAAGTGGGAATATATTTAGTTGAAATTTATATAAAACACAAAAAGTGGGAAAATTTTAATCTCAAATTGCAGGGTTGTCAAGAAGAGAAACAACCTTGCGGCTCGACGGCCTCTAAGAGGAAAAGAGAATGATAAGCCTGAACTTCGGCGGAGAACATAAGAACACTGTGGATGCCAAGTATCGCTTGAGCATTCCGTTCAGGTTCAGGGAAAAGCTCGAGATGCGCGAGCGGATAGAGGATGAGAAGCGGCAGGACGAGAGAAGGCGGGCGGCGGAAGGCGGAACGCTCGATGATATAAAGGAATATATAGAGAAAGCAATCGGCAGAGAGATTGAAAAGGCGTCGGTTCCGGCGGCGGGGGCGGAGAAAAAGAAATCGTCCGCAAAAGAGGAAGGCGACGAGAAGAAGTCCGGGCAGCGGGTGTGGATGACCAAGGGGCTTGAGCCGCCGGTCAAGAAGCCGCTCGACGACAAGAAAACGAAATACGAAGTCATTCTGAAGCAGTTTATATGGTGTCTGCCGCCTGATGTGTTCGACAGGCTTGTGACTGCGATAGACGGGTTGCCGAAGAATGAAGCGACGATAGAGTTGAGGAATCATCTTATCAGGAGCGCGCACGAGGTGGAACTGGATCAAGGCGGAAGGGCGTTGCTGCCGCAGCAGTTGAGGTCTTACGCGGGCATAGGGACTGGCGAAGTGATAATGGTGGGAGATGGGGCGACGTTCCAGTTGTGGTCTAAGAAGAACTACGAGCAGCTTGTGGACACCAGAGGACGCGAAGAGCAGATATTCGCAACATACACTGAAAGCGGGATAAGCATCTGACGCCGGCGAAACGGGCGCGAGGCGATTTGGAAGACAAAGCTGAACATGTGTCCGTTTTGCTGGAGGAAACAATAGAAGCGCTGTCTGTGAAGCCGGACGGAGTGTACTGCGACGCGACAGCGGGAAAGAGAGGAGGTTTCGCAAAAAAAATTTTAGAGAAGCTCGCGACGGGGATGGTTGTGGGATTGGACGCGGACCCCGAAGCGGTTGAAAGCCTCAAGGCGGACATCGGCGGCGACCAGAGAGCGAGGATATACAGGGCGAATTTCCGTGACATGCGGGAGTTATGGGAAGAGGAAGGGCTGCCGGGTCTGGACGGAGTGGTGATGGATCTGGGGCTTTCGACCGAACAGTTGGCGGATCCGAGGCGTGGGTTCTCTTTCAGTTCGGATGGTCCGTTGAACATGAAATACTGGGCTGACGGACCCGGACCGACGGCGGCGGACATAGTGAACGAGGCCGCTGAGGAAGAGCTGGCGGAGATGTTTTTCCGGTGGGGAGAGAGACACGCTCGGAGGATAGCCAGAGGGATATGCGCCGCGAGGCGCTCCGGAAGGATAGAGACGACGGGGCGGCTGGCGGAGGTGGCGAGGAAGTCGGCGCCGCCGGCTCGCGGAGGAAGAGACGCTAGCACGCTTGTTTTTCTGGCGTTGAGAGCCGAGGCGAACCGCGAACTGGAAGCGGTGGAAAAGGGAGTCAGGGCGGCGGTGGACTTGATGAATCCGGGCGGAGTTCTGTGCGTGATAACTTACCAGAGCGCCGAGGACGGACTTGTGAAGCGACTGACGCGAAAGATGGCGAGGGGTTGCCGTTGCGACGAGGAGAGAGAGAGTTGCGTTTGCGGCGAAGGGACAGCCGACATAGAGTTGGTTAATAAAAAAGTGATAGTCCCGGCGAAAGAAGAAATCGCCCGCAACAGGCGGGCGAGGTCGGCGAAGTTGAGAATAGTGCGGAAACTTACAAAGGAGCCGCAATGAAGAGCGAACGAATCAAACAGGGCGCGAACGTGATTAACAGGGGGCCGGGCGCGCATCACGCCGGAACATGGGTGAACAGCAAGAAGATAGCATTCTACACAATAATAATTGCTCTCGGAATGACGGCCATGGGCGTGTATGCATTGCATCTTAAGATAGACATCGACCGAAAATACATTCTAATTGACGAATACAAAATGAAAAATAACAAGTTAGACGTCGAGATTAGAAAACTCGAAGCGCAGGTCGATGGTCTGAGATCCTACAAGCGGATACAAGAAACGCTGTCGAGCGCCGGATATGAGATGAGTGTGCCGGCGGAGGCTTTGTACTTGAAGCTGAACGACGAGCAGAAGACGGCGTTGAGAACCGAAGGCGAAGCGCAAAGGGCCAGAGCGGGAATATTCTAGCAGCCGGCGCCGCCTTCATGAAAAGGTGAAGGCATGGGCCGGTCCCCTATAACACAGACCAACAGAAAAAGAATACACAACGTCCTTATCATGCTCGTCGTGGCCCATTTTTTCATGGTCGCGAGAGCGATTTATGTCGAGTTGTGGCATGGCGACGATCTGCGCGAGCGCAGGCTTGTGCAGTCGAAGCGGATAGTTCCGTTGCATGCGCGGCGCGGCATGATTCTGGACAACGAAGGCAACAAGCTTGCCGTTGACGTGCCGTACATGTCCATCTATGCGCATCCTTCGGAAATAACAAATCACGACGAATACGTGGAAAAACTCAGCGGCCCTCTCGGAATGAGCGGCGACGATGTCAGAAAGCTGATATCGGACCCGGAGAAGAACAGTGTTTGGCTGGTCAGACACGTGTCGGAGAAAACGGCGGACGCGGTGAAAGAGCTGAACCTGAGAGGGATAGGTTTTTCTAGGGATTCCAAGAGGTATTATCCGCACGCTCAGACGGCGATGCCGGTGGTCGGGCTTCTGGGCGAGAGCGACGGGCTGACAGGCGTAGAGTTCATATTCAACAAGCAGTTGAAAGGCGAGAACGGCTATGTGGTTCTTGAGAGGGGACTCGGCGGCATCAACGTGCCGGATTCCACGCGCGAACTGAAACCGGCAAAGAACGGCGAGGACGTCCACCTGACGATCAACCTTGCCGTCCAGCACTTTGTGTACGACGCGCTCGAGCAGGCTGTGAACAAGTTCGGAGCTAAAGCCGGAAGCGCGATAGCGATTCAGCCGAAGACGGGGCGCATCCTCGGAATGGCGTCTTACCCGGTGTGTGATCCGAACGATTTTAAAAAATGCCCGCAGGAGACTTACAGGAACCGAAGCATAGGGGTTATTTACGAAATAGGAAGCTGCATGAAGCCGATTGTGGTTGCGGCGGCGATAGATAAAGGGATTGTGGACCCGTACGCCAAGAAGATTCTCTGCGAGGACGGCATGAGGGTGGGAGGGTATAACATCCGCGAGGCGCACGGGGTGGGACTGCCCGCGTATTTAAGCCCGTACGACATCGTGATTCATTCGTACAATTCCGGCACGGCGAGAATCGGTCTGATGATGGGCAAGGAAATGCAAAGAGAAACTTTTCTGCGATTTCATTTCGGCAAGGCTTTCAGAGGGCTGGGGCTGAACAATCAGCAGAACGGGCTTTTGGCGCCGATGGCAGAGGTGAGAGACTCGACCATCGCGACGAACTCGTTCGGGCACGGCATAGGAGTGACGCAGTTGC
>JAKQBV010000303.1 GCA_029573925.1 bacterium | reverse complement strand
ATGTTCACATACCGTTTGACGATAGAGGCGTGTTCAAGAAAATCATTTCAGCCGCTAACGATCTTAAAGTCAAATTCGTTCTTATCGGCGGAGATACCGTTCAGGTCGGAAACCCGGCGAACTTCACTCTTTTGCAGCGCGAATTGAAAAAGTTCAACATGCCTGTAATCTGCGCGATGGGAAATCACGACACCGCTTTCGAAGATTACGCGGACCATCGCGAATGGACGGCTAGGTTCGGCGCGTCCTGTTATAAGTTCGATCTTCCCGGAGTAAGGTTCATCGCGCTTAACAACGCAAACTTTATTCTTTCAGACGCAGACTACGATCTGCTCGAAAAATCGCTCGAAACTGATTTAAAAAAGGTAGTATTCATGCACAGACCCGCAAATTTTCTGAATGTCAGATATGACACGCCGATGCGCGACGACGTGGGCCGGTTCCGCTCTCTCATTGAGAAAAGCGGGGCGACCGCCGTTCTGACCGGACACGAACACCACCATGCGGTGTATGAAATCAACGGAGTGACGCACATAGTTTCCGGCGGAGCCGGAGGCAGGCTGACTCCAGATATAGAGAACAATTTTCATCACTTCATGCTGATTTCGGCGGGCAAGAATACCTTCGACTACAGAGTGGAAAAGATTTGAGTTTCACATTTCCAACTATAAACTCATTCCGGCGAGGCGCGATGAATAATAAACTGTTTGCGTTTTTTTTAACGATAATCGCTGCGGCGTTTTTAATATCGCAATGCGCGGCGGCGGATAACGGTTGTGATTACCGTCCCGGCGCAACGCTGCGTTTCCGCGCGGGGTCGGATTATGTGCGGGACCAGTTCGGAAGAGTGGCGATAATGAGAGGGGTCAACATGCCTGCGGCTTACCGAGACCCTTTCCCTTACGGAGAAGCAGACCTCGACGCGATAGAGCCGTTCGGGTACAACCTCATCCGTCTGCCTATGTCGTGGCGCTCGCTGGAACCCGAAGAAGGCGTTTTCCAGCATGAGAAACTGGATGACTATAAGAATTTCATCCGCATGGCGCATAGCCGCGGGTACTATGTGATGCCTGATGTCCATCAGGTTCAATGGTGCGCTTCCGGCATGATCCCGGACTGGATGTGCAAAGAGAAATCCGGGCACGGCATACTGGTGGACGCGATAAAGCGGGAGACTGACAGATTCTGGGGAAGCGAGGAACTGCAATCGAAATTTGCGGGATTGTGGAAGACTCTGGCTTCCGAACTGAAGGGGACTCCGGGGCTTTTTGCGTATGACGTCATAAACGAGCCGTTTTCTTACTCCGCATTGTCATATAGCAATTTTGAGAAATGCTGTCTGTATCCGTTTTACAGAAACGTCGTCTCGGAGATACGCGGGATCGACCCGGACACTCCGGTGGCGCTTGAACCGCCTCCGGTGAATGTGCTTCTTCCTGCATACACGGAGAAGATGCCTTTCGACAATCTTATCTGGGCTCCGCATTCATACTACGCGCACTCATACGGCGAAAAAGGATATTCTGTGGACGGGAAAGAGACTCCGGCGGACGCGAGGATGAAATACAGGCGATTCGCGAAGGAGGCCGCGGGCATCGAAGCGCCTTTGCTTATAGGCGAATTCGGAATGTGCGGATGGCAGGATTATGATTTCATGCCTCCATGGCTTGAAGAAAACATGCTGATGCAGGAGCGGCTGTTCGCCTCGTCCGCCGTCTGGGATTATGGAAGAAGCAACTACGGCTGGGGGATTTTGGACGATTCAGGGAATCCTAATCCGGACAAAATGCCCATCCTGCACCGTCCCTACCCCCGATATACGGCTGGCGAGCCTCAAAGAATGCAATATGATTCGACGGCAAAAACATTCAGGTACAGATACTCTGCGGATGATAAGATATGCGCTCCGACTGAAATATACGTTCCTCCGGAACTGTTCGACGGCTCGCCACAGATAACCGTAGAATCCGAATGCGGCGCCGAATGGGATTATTCCGCCGAGAGTAAAACCCTGATAATACCGTCCGCCTGTTCGGGCGTTGTCGATGTGGCTGTCACGGCGGGAGCGCGGATGGAATCTGATTAAGACACTGGCAGTTTTCTTGCATTTTCTGTTGAATCCTTATTGGACAATATTTGTTCAACTGCGAACTGTTTGAGGTTATAATCAACATGCGCAAAGCTAACCCGTATTTTTCAAAAATGCGGGCTATGCGCAGCGGGCGGATATGATACGGCCACAAAACGCTTTCATCGTCCTTAACATGGATTGCGACAAACGGGATGAGTGTTCCTATTGCTTTTACAACACTCAGCCGGAAAGAGCGGTTCAGTCTAAACTTGACACGGAGAAGATAGTGTCGATATTAAGACGGCTGATGTTGCTCAATGTCGGCAACGTGTACCTTACGGGCGGAGAGCCTTTGTTGAGGGACGATCTTGAGAGCATAGTCTCCGCGGCGACCGCGATGAGGCTCAACACATTTTTGCTTTCTAACGGAAGGCTGCTTGATTCGAGCAGAGTGGCGAGGCTGGACCGCGCTGGGCTGGATGTTTTCGTTCTTTCGCTGAACGATCTGTCGCTCGAAGACAAGAAGACGATTTCGCTGGCGGCGAGATTCAAAAAAGCGGCTCTTTCTTTCATATTCGTGCTGACGAGCAAAAACACGGCTTTGGCCCGGCCTGTGACTGAGCTTGCGCGCGCGTTGGACGCCGGGCTGGTTTTCCAGCCCGCATGGATACCCGCAGAGAACCCGTTGCGCGCCGCTATCAGCCCGGCTTCGCTCAGCCAGTTCGAGTGGTCTGAGTTGTATTCTGAGCTGCGCCCTTGGGCGGTTCAACTAGGTTACGAGGATTATCTGGAGTTGACGCACGACATATACCGCGACGGGAAATTGAAACCTAAGCGGTGCGGGATGGGGACTGACTCGTTCGTCATTGACGCCGACGGAGCCGTCTATCCTTGTTTTCACAGGCGGGATTTGCCATGCGGGAATGTCCGCCGCGACGACATTGCGGAGGTTCTGGATCGCGTCTCCAAGCATTCAGCGGCGCTGTCCACCGCCCAGTGCTTCGGGGAACACTGCGTCTCGCTTCACACTTCTTTCAAAAAGTAAAAACAGCTATGAATGGCGGTTCCCCGTCAATGGTCGGGATGATAGCCTGTTACGCCCGTGGAAGACACTGCTCCGGGAACGGAGCCTGTAAAGTTAATCTTCTTGATCAAAGGCGACAAGCCTGAGTTGTCCGCGAAAACAATCGAATTACCCGCCGAGTTCCATTTAGGCGCAAGATAAATCTGGTCTGACGAAACGACAGCCGGATTTGAAGAAATGGAACTCATCACAAAAAGGTCGGAGCAAGTGTCGCCGACGGGAGGGACCTGCCCGCCGCCGGGAGCCGCGCATTCGTGGTCGAACTGAAAAATGACTTTGCCGTTCGGCTCGATGTCGGGATTGCTCGCCGAGCATTCGCCGTCGCCGGCATCGCAAGCGGGAGCGCCTGCGCCGGACGGATCGTAAAGAAGCGAGGCCGCGCCAAGAGGATTCACCGTGATTTTCCAGAGGTTCGAGTTTGACGCCGAGCCTGTTCCGCCGTCAACCGCGCGGTAAGACGAATATATGAGCGCGTTGTTTCCGGGCTGCCAAGCGGGGGACTCGTCTCTGGCGGAGTGAGTCGTTATTCTTGTGACGCTTCCGCCGGTCGAAGTCATAGTGTAGATGTCATACTGACCCGGAGCGTCGGATGAGTAAGCGATTTTCGATGCGTCGTGGCTCCATGAAAGACCGCTGTATCTGACGTCGGTTCCGGAAGCCAGCGTGGTCAGGGTTTCAACGTTTGAAACGCAGGCGGCCTTTGCTATGCTTTGATTGCCGCCGCCGTCGTCTCGGACGAAAATCACCTGTTTGCCGACTGGAGAGAGCGCGGCGTACGAGTGCGCTCTTCCGGGAAGGTCTTCGCAAATCCTGCGGGCTGTCGCGGAACTGGACGGGTCGGCGGCGAACACTCTGTTGTACCCCGACACCGGGTCAGGCGCTATGTACACCATTTCTCCTGAGGCTATGCCGCATATATCGCAATTTAAGGGGTTCTGATAGTTCACGGTTCGAGCTACGGTTTTCGTGTTTCCGGAGCGAGTTGCGACCACTGTTATGGTCGAGGTGGACGAGATGTCAACATTCGCTCTGCTGAAAGTTCCGTTGGCCGCGACTGTGACGGCGACGTTGTTCACTTTTACCGTGGCGTTTGAGTTCGTGCTGCCAGAGACAGTTATTTTATCGACATAGTATGTCTGTCCGTCGTACAGAGGGCTGTCGACAGTGAGGAAAAAAGTCGGGTCTGTGGGGATGGTAGTTCCGCCCCCACCGCCTCCGCCGCAGCCTGAAACGGCCCATGCGGAGACAATCATCATAAGAGCGAGGACAACCCGCGATGCCGCTGTTTTATTTTTCATATCATGTCCTGCTTTTTCACCATCGCGTCCAGCGCTTTCGCGTGAAGCAATAGGTTTTTAAGATTTTTCAACGGAACCATATTCTGGCCGTCCGAAAGAGCCTCGTCAGGCTCGTGGTGAGTTTCGAGGAAAAGCGCGTCCACGCCGACCGCCATGCAAGCGCGGACCAGAGGATCGACGAACTCGCGTTGTCCGCCGCTGGAAGTGCCGGCCCCGCCGGGCAACTGCACGCTGTGAGTGGCGTCGAAACAGACCGGATATCCGAACCGTCTGATTATCGGCAGCGACTTGAAGTCCACCACAAGATTGTTGTAGCCGAATGTGGAGCCGCGCTCGGTAATAATGATTTTATCGTTTCCGGCGCTGAGGCATTTGTCTATTATGTTGCGAACGTCCCACGGAGCAAGAAACTGGCCTTTCTTGATGTTGACCGGTTTGCCTGTCTTGGCGGAGCCGACGACAAGGTCGGTCTGTCTGCAAAGGAAAGCGGGTATCTGAATGATATCGATGAAAGGAGCGATCTCGTCGACTTCCTCCATCGAGTGGGCGTCCGTGGTCACAGGCAGCCCAAGCTCGCGTTTGACTTTTGCGAATAGTTTTTTGCCAGATTTGATGCCGAGACCCCTGAAGGAGGAGCCGGACGACCTGTTTGCCTTGTCGTATGACACCTTGAACACGAGCGGCACGCCGATTTCGCCGCAGATGCTCTTCAGTTCCTTCGCGATGGAGAAACAGCTATCCTCGCTTTCGAGAACGCAAGGCCCGGCTATTAGAACAAAAGGCGCGCCCCCGCCTATGGGGATGCCGCTTATGTCGAATCCAGTCATCAGATGTTATCCCCGCCCGCCGCTGTAGCCGCGACGATAGTAAATATTATAGCGCTCCGGCCTCCCGCAGTATCCCGGCGCAAATTCAGGATGTTCTCGACATGCCGCGAGCCGGACGCGATATCGACGTCGATGAGCAACTTGATCCATGCGCGCCTCGGTTTGAAATGGCCGGGCAGGCGCACGGCGTCTTTTTCGGTGGTCACGATCCAGTCGGCCCCGGCTCTCGCCGCCGCGTCTTCCACCCGCTCCAAATCCGCGTCTCCATAGGGATGATGGTCAGTGAATCTATATGCGATGACCGCCTCGCCGGTGACGTTAGCCACTGTGCGTTCGAACTGTTCGGGATTGCCAAGCCCGCTCACCGCCAGAGCGCGCGCGCATCTAAGGCTGTCGATGCCGGGAGATTCTCCCTCCCCTATCCTTTTCGCTCCGGATATTTTATAGACAGATTCGACGATAGGCGTTCCGGGAAACATGCGAGAGAGAGCGTCGCGGGTCTGCGCTGTTTTTTCAGCGCCCGCCGCGTCTATCCGGGTCATCCAGAACAATGTTGCCCGTTTCAACTCAGTCAGAGGCTCTCTGAGCAAACCGGCCGGGAACAATTTTCCGAACCCGAAAGGGTTGCAGGCGTCGATCACGGCGATGTCGGCGTCTCTATCCATCGTAACAAACTGAAAGCCGTCGTCGAGAACAATCGAGCCGCAGGAAAAACGGTCGATGAGAGAGCGAGCGCCGCGCGCGCGATCAATGTCAACCGCGACCGGCCTGCCGTCTTCGAGATAAAGTATCGGCTCGTCGCCGCAATTGTGCCATGAAAGCGCGTCTGCGCGGGATGAAAGAATGATAGAGCCTGAGCCTTCCCTTCCGTAGCCGCGAGTCGCTATGCCGGGGTTCATTCCTCTTTCGGCAAAACCGGAGGCGAGCATCCTGCATATAGGAGTCTTGCCCGTGCCGCCGAGAGTAATATTCCCGACGCTGACAACCGGAACATCGAGCGCGTCCTTAGGAGCGGCGGAAAGTTTTTTCATCCTAGCGGCGTGAGCGACGCGATAAAACTCGGACACGGCAAACATGCCTGCGCGGCAAACAGCCGCCGCCGCGCCTTTCTTCTCGCCGGACATGATGGGGTATAGTTTGGAACCGCTCCGTGAGTCTATTATCATAGGGAGGATTCCTTAAAGATGCGATGAGCGCGCTCGGTCGCGCCCGCATTCCGCATAATGACTTTAAATGCGTTTGAGTCGATAAGCGCCCTCGCCTCTTCGTCGTCGAGAAACTCAGACAGCCGAGCGAACAAATCCTCCGAGTCCTTGACCATCACGCCGCCGCCGCCAGCTTCTAGGGCGCGAGCGCTGGCGATGAAGTTCATCATGTGCGGGCCGTAAAATGCCGCTTTGCCGCAGGCGGCGGGTTCGAGTATGTTATGTCCGCCCCGCTCCACCAGACTTCCGCCCACGAAGCATAGCGTCGAAAGTCCGTAAGCCAACCGCAACTCCCCTATGGTGTCCATGACCACCACAGATGGCGCGCGGCCGACGCCCGCCGTAGTCAAAGATGAGCGTAGCGCCGCGTCAGGAAACGAGGCCCGCGCCAGATCAAGAACAACTGCCGCGCGCTCAATGTGCCGGGGAGCCAGAAAAAGTCTTAACTCGGGCCGTTTCTTCCTGAGCCGCGAGAATATGTCGAGTATCATCTCTTCTTCGCCGGGGTGCGTGCTTCCAGCAGTGAAAACGGGGCTGCCGCCGGGATTGAGTAGAGCCTTCAGTTCTACTGTCTTTTCTGCGTCGGGAGCGTCGGGGGCGGCGTCGAATTTCATGTTGCCTACGACATGCGTTTTCGCCGTCGGAGCGCCCAGCCGGATAATCCTCGCGGCGTCCTCTTCCGTCTGCATCCCCAGAGCGCGCATCGCGCCGAAAACGCATGAGTAAACTGTTTTCACCATCGCTCCCGCCGAAGCCATTCTGTCAGACACGCGGCCGTTCAAGAGGATCACCGGAGCGCCGCGCCGCGCGACCGCCGTCGTGAGGTTCGGCCATATCTCTGTTTCCATGAGAATCAGCGCGGAAGGCCTGAACGCTTTCAACGCGCGCCTGACGACCCACGGAAAATCGAACGGAAAATAAGCGGCTGTGATGGAGCCGCCGAAAGAACTCTCAAGTATGTTCATGCCGCCTTTGGTGGCTGTGGTGACCACTATCGACGCGTCTTTTTCCCTCTCAAGCAGCAGCCTTATGAACTTCGTGGCGCCTACGGCCTCGCCGACAGACACGGCGTGAACCCAAATCACTCGCTCGCCCGATTTGCGGCGCTTGACTGTGGGATATCTGCCGAATCGCTCCGGCATAGTTCCCGTGAATTTCTCGGAACGCGCGCCCTGCCATAAAAAATAAAGCCGCAGAAAAGGATATGCGGCTATCAGAACCGCGTTGTAGAGAATGAGCACGAACAAAAGAACGCTCTCCTGAACGGTCGCCGCTCCCGGCCCGCCGTTCTTTAAAAAAACCACTGTTAAAACGAGGAAAAGTCTATCCGATAATCTATGTGTTGTAAAGAATGAGACTCCAGCCAAGCAACGTCTTCGACGATAATGCAATCGCGCTTTCCATGCTAAATCAAATCCTCAAGCTGTACACGACGACTTCGTCCGTTTTTCCCTTCAGTTTGACGCTGCGGCTGCCGCTGAATTGAAACTTGTCTTTCAATTTCTCATATACGGTCTCGCCCACGAGGATGCCC
>JAKQBV010000297.1 GCA_029573925.1 bacterium | reverse complement strand
CTCTTCCGATCTTATCCCCTTTCTCCTCCTCCGGCACAGAGTAGCCGTAGCGCCTCTCCAGCTCCGCATAGAGGTCGCCGAGGCGGATCTCCGGGAAAGGCATTGTCGGCACGATGACCTCCACGCCGAAAAGACGGCTGATCTCCTCCCCGTATCGCTCCCTGACCTCGCCGAGCGCGTGTGCGAGCAGCTCGGCCTCGATGCGCATCACATCTCGGAACGACTCGATATACGAAAACTCGAGGTCGAAGCCCGTGAACTCTGTCGTGTGCCGGTTGGTGTGCGATTTTTCCGCGCGGAACACCGGGCCGACCTCAAACACGCGCTCCAGCCCGCCCGCCATGGCCATCTGCTTATAGAACTGCGGACTCTGCGCGAGATACGCCTTGCGCTCGAAATAGCCGACCTCGAACACGTCCGCGCCGCTCTCGCTCGCCGCGTTGATGAGCTTTGGCGTGTGTATTTCCACAAAGCCTCGCGAAATGAGGAAATTCCGCATCGTTGCGGCCATGAGGGTCTGCGCGCGAAAGAGCAGTTGCTCCCGCTCGCCGCGAAGACAGAGCCAGCGGTAATCGAGCCGTACGTCGAGTGCAGATTCCTTCGTCAGCGGGATAGGCGCGGCTACGGATTCCATACGCACCGCCTCCGGCAGCAACTCGACGCCGTTTAGCCTGACGTTTTTGTTTTCAGCGACAAAGCCTTCGATCGTCACGACCGATTCGGCGCTCAGTTCGCACAGAAGCGCGGCGAATTCGGGGCGCGCCTTGTCGAGGGTCGCCTGCACCCTGCCCGAAACATCCCGCACAACGAGGAATGCCATCGCGCGCGTGTCGCGTATCTTCTCGACGAAGCCCTGTATTTTGGCTTCCCGCCCGGGAACCAGGTTTTTGATCAGCGTTCTTTCCATATTTCCCTCCTATATTCTCATGATTCAGGTTATGAAAAAAGGCGCTCATCCTTTCCGGCATGATCTGCACGCCGCATAATACCACATCCCTTCAAAAGAAAAATCCCCATTGGCGTATCGCGCCGATGAGGATGAATGTTCGCAAAAACCGAATCGCGAAAGCTCCCCACGGGCACGGCTCACTGCGCTTGCCCGTGACGGAACGTCATGGCCAAGCGCTACGGATCGTCGTCCCTCAAAGAAGCAACATTACGCATAGCGAACCTCGCAATTGAGATTTTCCTGATTCTAGCACTCAAAAGGGGAAAAAGCAAGGAGGAAAGAAGATATATTTCGGCATACGCCGCGCAACAGATTGTAGCTTGCTTATTTCGCCGCGCGGCGCTATGCTCAATATGAATCGGGTGAATTACTTCTATTCAGGGCTGAGGAACCTCGCGCTCGCGGCCGTCCTGACCGGCCTCTTGTTCATCGGGGAGTTGATTTTCAAAAGTCCGCAGAAAGCGGGTTATGCCTGACGCACGGAGCAGCCGAAAGCGAGAAAACGCGCGGCCCCCGCATTCAGCGAAGGCCGCGCCTTAATTCATTTAGTTGTCAATCGCTCAAACAAGCCCCTGCGCCATCATGGCGTCGGCAACCTTCTTGAAGCCCGCGATGTTCGCACCGGCGACAAGGTTGTATCCGAGGCCGCACTCATCCGCCGCCTTGGCGGAAGCCGCGTGAATATTCTCCATGATAGTATGCAGCTTGGCGTCGACCTCCTCGGCCGCCCAAGCAAGGCGCTCGGAGTTCTGGCTCATCTCGAGGCCGGAAACCGCCACGCCGCCCGCGTTGACCGCCTTGGACGGAGCCACGACGAGACCCTTATCCATGAGGAAGTAGAGCGCTTCGTTGGTGGTGGGCATGTTGGCCACTTCGATGTAATACTTGGTACCATTGGCGAGTATCTGCTCCGCCTCGACCATGCCGATTTCGTTCTGGTAGGCGCAGGGCATGCAAATGTCAACCTTGCGGCCCCAAGGCTTCTGTCCCGGGAAGAACTCCACGCCGAACTTATCCGCATAATCCTTGACCTTGTTGCGGCCGGAATTACGCATTTCGAGCATGTAATCCCACTTTTCCTGTGAGCTCACGCCTTCGGGATCGTAGATGTAGCCATCCGGGCCCGCGAGGGTGACGACCTTCGCGCCGAGTTGGCTCGCCTTCATCGCGACGCCCCAGGACACGTTTCCGAAACCGGAGATGGCTACGGTCTTGCCCTCGAT
>JAKQBV010000289.1 GCA_029573925.1 bacterium | reverse complement strand
CCATCGGGCAGGCCGCGACGGCCATTCTTAAACGCATGGGGGCCGCCAACCTGATTATGTCCGAACCCGAACCGGGCCGCGCGCGCATGGCTAAAAAGTTCGGCGCGGACTATGTTGTCAATCCGCTAAAAGAAAACCTTGTCGAGAAAGTTCTCAAATACACGGACGGGCAGGGAGCGGACCTCTACCTCGAAGCCACCGGGCTTCCCACGGTGGTTTATCCGCTTATCGAGCAGTGCGTGTGGGAGGGCCGGACGGTGAACGCGACAATCGTCGTCGTCGCCCGCGCGGACGCCAAGATGCCTGTCACGGGCGAAGTCCTTCAGGTTCGCCGCGCCGAGATTATCGGCGCTCAGGGCCACTCCGGACACGGCACTTTCCCGCGCGTCATCAGCATGATGTCTTCCGGCATGGATATGACCCCCATGATCACCCGCAAGGTGAAAATGGACAACGTGCCCGAACAGATTATCAAGCTTCGCACCAACAGGACGGACTGCAAGATTACTTGCGTTATGTGAGACTTAACCGGGGGCGCGGGCAGGACCGCCCGCGCCCTCTTTTTCCCGCCCTGACCGGGCGAGAGCGTTTATATGAGCCAGAATAATTCCGGCAACCGCGACAACCATGAACGGATGGAAAAAGACCTAGAGCTTCTCCGCTCGATTTCATACGACCTCGTCCACGAAAACGCCGATCTGAAAAACCGATTGGACGAGCGCGAGCGCGAGCTTAATCTTCTCTACACCGTGATAGGCCGCGTCAACGTCGTAATGGAGGCCGAAGAAGTCAAGGACATCATTATCGAGTTGACGATGAGTTTCTTTCCGACGGTCGGGTTCTGCATGATAGCGCTGTTCGACGAAGATGCCGGGCTTGCGGTGAGATACGCCGCGCGGGGCGGATCCACAGTGGCAGAAAAAATCGCCATGCCTTTTCCGATGGACGACACCGTAAAGTGGGACGAAGTCGTAGCCACCGAGGAATGGAACGATTTCTTCGAGCGGCGCGAGGAGATAAAGGGCCTGCAATCGACTTTCATCCCGCTTGAGTTGAAGACGAGGCAGATAGGCTTCATCATGTTGGGCAGGCCGCGCGGCTCCGAATATGACGAAGGCGAATGGCGGTTGCTCCGCACGATGGCAAACTACTGCTCGGTGTCGATAGACAACAGCAAACTCTATCAACTCGCCATCACGGACACGCTCACCGGGCTTTTCAACCGAAGGTATTTCGACAACAGGCTTGAGAGGGAGATGGAGAGGGCGCGAGAGCGCGGAACCACTCTGGCTCTGCTCATGCTCGACCTCGACCGTTTCAAGCGAATCAACGACACCCACGGGCATCCCGCCGGGGACCAAGTGCTCAAAGAGCTTGCCGAGCGCATGCTCGAAGGCCGCGAAGACGGGCGCATAGTCTGCCGCGTCGGCGGCGAGGAGTTCGCCATCCTTCTGCCCGGAATCGAACTCGCCGAAGCAGAATCAAAGGCGGAAACGATCCGCGACGCCTCCGGCTCCCGCCCTTACGTGTTCGACGCGGACTGCCGCCAGATAACTCAAACCATCACCATCAGCATCGGAGTCGCGGTGTTTCCCAAAGACGGGGACAACCCGGAGGCTCTGGTGAACAAGGCGGACCAAGCGCTATACCTCGCGAAGGCTCTGGGCAGAAACCGCGTGGTGTCTCACAGCGCGGCGCGCATGGAAAAACTTCACGGCGCGGATTAACCCTTTCAGAACCTAATCTGTCATATAATATAGATAATCGTCCGGCGCGTCGGCCCGCGACCGGAGAACCGGAGTGTTTGACAAACGCGGGTGAAAGCCGTCAACAAGACCTATTCGCAGGAGGCCGATTCACATGGAAGACTCAGGCCGCGTCGTCGTTTATATCACCGCGCCGAATGAAGACGAGGCTGAACGCATAGCGCGAATGCTCGTTGACAAACGCCTAGCCGCCTGCGTGGCCCTCGTTTCTCCCATACGCTCCATCTACAGGTGGAAAGGAGAGGTCTGCGACGAAAAGGAAGTCCTGCTCATCGCCAAGACGACGGCGGCAATGTTCGGCTCGCTTCGCGAGGCAGCGCTTGAAGCCCACTCTTACGAGGTCCCGGAGATAGTGGCCGTTCCCATCGCGGACGGAGAGAGCAGATATCTGCAATGGATAACGGACAACGCGGACGGAGGGCGGGCGTGAGCGCGAGGCCGATAATAACGCTGATGACGGACTTCGGCGACAGCGACGCGTATGTCGGAGCGATGAAAGGGGCCATCCTTTCCATCGCCACGGACGCCGCCGTTGTGGATATCGCCCACAACATACCTCCTTTCAACCTGTTGTCCGCCGCATATCTTCTAACGACGTATTTCGC
>JAKQBV010000281.1 GCA_029573925.1 bacterium | reverse complement strand
CGCGCGTGGCGGGCTTCAAGCCGCCCTCGCTTGAGATTCCCAAAGAGATAATGATGATTGCCGGGGCCGCCGGATCGGCAGTCAGCAACATAACCGGAAAGCAACCTGAACTATCCTATGAAATGGCCCGCAGTTCATGCGTCGGCGCGTACTATTCCGCCGCGAAAGCGGTAAGAGAACTTCAGTTGCCGCAGACGCCGATAGAGACGGCGGTGGAGGAAGCGTACGAATGGCTCGCCGAAAACGGGCACATCAAGAGCGCGCGAGGTCGCGACGGAAAGAGGCGATGAGCATGGCCGCTAAACATTTCGAGAACAAGACCGCTCTCATAACCGGGGGCAGCCGGGGGATAGGGCTTGCGGTGGCGCGCGAACTATCTCGCAGAGGCGCCCGTTGCGCCATCGCCGCGCGCGGAGCCGAGCGCCTTGAACGCGCCCGCGCCTCTCTGGCCGCTGACGGCTTCGACGTCCTCACTATTCAAGCCGACATCGCGGACGCGGCGTCTTGCGCCGACATGGTCTCGCGCGCCGTCGCGGAGTTCGGGCGTCTGGACATCCTTGTAAACAACGCGGGCGTCTCTATGCGCGCCAACCTCGAAGACCTCGACGCCGAAGCCTGCCGCTCGATGGTGGACATCAATCTGATGGGATGCATTTATCCGACGCTCAGCGCGCTCGATCAACTCAAGAGCAAAAAAGGAAGCGTCGTCTTCACTTCCAGCATAGCGGGTCTGATAGGGCTGCCGACGGCGACGATATATTGCGCGACCAAGCACGCGCTTCGCGGATTCGCGGACGCTTTAAGGTGCGAAATCGGGCCGAGCGGCGCGCATGTCGGCGTCGTCTATGTCGGTTTCACCGAGAACGACCCTGAGAAGAAAGTGGTCAGCGCCGACGGCGGAGCCATCCCGCCCGGCCCTGCGCATATGACACAGGAGCAAGTGGCGCGCGAGTTCGCCGAGCTAATCCGCCACCGCCGCTCCCGCGCCGTGCTTTCGCCAATCGGCAAACTGGCCGAGTTCGCCGGAAGGCTGTCTCCGGACATCGTCGGCGACGCCATCGTCTTCAGCCGAAAAACCAAACTCAACGAGCGCTTCGGCATTACCTGACGTCTCTAAGCTTTTCGACTGATGTGTTCGGTTTTTGCGGTTGCCTGCGAGCAGCTTTTCGCCGCGCTGAACAATATTTGCTTAACCGCATTTCCTTTTATGATTGTATTCCAGAGGGGCGACCCGGCAAGTCGCCCGGATTAGCAACGTCCAGCAAAAGAGCGATTCAGCGAACCGCCCCTACCGCCCGGCAGTCGCCCGCGCGCTCGCGGACGGGCTTTACTTCACTTCGAAAAATGCTTCCTGTTTTGCTTGGCAGATGGGACATTTCTCAGGCAGCGTTCCGTCTGAAACATATCCGCAAACCTTGCATACGTAGTATTCAGTTTCCCGCTCCTGCGCAAAATGGTCCAGCATCTTCTTATATAGCGACGCGTGGAATTCTTCGGCGTCTCTCGAATATGTGAACGCGAGAGCGGCTATTGGGTTGTCCTCTTCATGAGCTGTCTTTATGAACTCCGGGTACAACACTTCGCTTACGTTTTTCTCGCCTTCGAACGACGATGTAAGGTTCGATTCGGTGTCCTTCAATTCCTTCATGTTTTTAAGGTGCTTCTTTGCGTGAACAAGTTCGGCCTCGGAAATGGCTCTGAAAAGTTTGGCTATCTGCGGATAACCCTCATCCATAGCTTTGTCCGCGTAAAGCCTCAGCCTGACAACAGCCTTCGCCTCTCCGGCGAAAGCGGCTTTGATGTTTTCCTCTGTTTTTGACATGCCTGATTTTCCTCCGTGTTCAGTCCAGTTTAAGCTCTGCGGCGGTCATAACAATCTTCGGAACGCGGGGAGCGGCGTCTCCGAAAAGAGCGTCCGCCACCGCTTGGTCGAACGAGCGGTAGTTCAACTCCGCCCGCACCGTCACCGGCTTTTTCGCGTCGGCGGGAATGACGAACGCGAAGCTTTCGACGGCATGCCCCTTCGGCGGGATGGTTTTATTGTAGGCGAAATGAGAAATTTTCCACGGTTTCAGAGTGGGCTGTCCGAGGTCGTCCACCGCAAGGCTGTTGAAAATGACGGCGTTTGAATCGATTGCGCCTTTTTCATCCACAGCGCCGGAGCGCCAGAATATTTTCCCTGCGGCGTCTTCGGCTCTCACGTCAAGCCACATCTGCCTGAGTTCGGTAAGGCTGGTTGGAAGGTTGTGGCCTGCCGCGATATTTTCAACTTTCACATCAACAACAGTCAGTCCGGGGGAACTGGTTGTCGAAGCGGACATGCTCATTCGAGCCGCCGCCTTTAATCTCTTTTCAGCAATCACGGCGCTATTTTCCGAGCCGAGCAGCCGGGACATAACGAAATTTCCGCCGACGAATTCGTGCGTGTATATGTGAGGCCTCTCGTCTGCTATCTCGGAAGCGTATCCGGGATTCGGGACCCGTTTCAGAGTGGCCGCCACCTCAGGCAGGTTGTCTATGGGAGCCATGTGGCAGTCCTGACAGACTATGCCGTTGCGCGCGTACACCGAATGTCGCCATTCGTCGTATGTCCGCTCGATGGGAAATCCGGTCGAGCCGTGAAAAACATTGTGGCAGTTGCCGCAGAACTCGGCGCTCGTGTGCAGCTGTGAATAAACGCTGTCGTGGAAAGACGCCTCGGAATCGTCAAACGGGCCGCGTTTGAGTTGTCCGGGGTCTATTGCCACCGCCATGTTGTGAGGTTCAAGAGCCCGCGTCTTCTGATAGTGCGTCGAATCTATCGAGTGGCAATAGTCGCACTGGACGCCGTTGGCGGATATGTTGTCCAGTTTCTCCATGTCTGCGGGAGCGACAAGCTTGTCAGTCATCATGCCGATCGGAGAATGGCAGCCTATGCACTCGGTTCCGATGGCTCCGCCGGTTTCCTCGAACGCCATTTTCCATTTCTTCTGCCAGACGGGGTCTTTGAACGAATTGGCGTGCATGGAGCCTTCCCACTGCTCATGAATGCCCTGATGGCACGCGCCGCACGTCTCCGGCCCTGTAAAATCGTTTACAGTGACCTGTCTGTCGCCGGTGATTTTTAAAAGGTTTGGGAAAAAACGATATTCGCTCTTGTCGGAGCCGGCGGAGATGTTAGTTCCCGCAAAAATGAGAGCCGCTGCGATTAACGCTGGAGCCGCCCAAATATACCTGCCGCTTGGTTTCATGTCAGACACCCCCGGTGTAAACAAAGATTAGGACGCGCATGTTCCCGGAACTGATGTCGAGAATGTCCGACAACCCCATTCGAGAGGCTATTTTTCTTCCTCGACAGGCATGAGCAGATTGCCGACGCGGGTCATCAGATTGCCGACCTTTATGCCGTATTCGGCTGTCCCCCTGAATGAAACAAGCTGAAGGCGGGTGGCGTCAAGAGCGCCCACCTCGCTGGACAACACTTTGAGAGCGGCGTCGAGGTCTTTGAAATCCATTCCGACATAAGGCCGCCTCTTGGTTCTGCCCTTCGTCGCCTTGATGTCTCCTTCGTCAATCCGCACATGAACGGCAGGCTCTTCCTGATTGACCGTCCACTCGATAATCTTTTTTCGGGCGGTTTTCGTGAGTCTGTAAACGTAGTCGTCTCCGCCGCGCGACATCTCCTGCAGAGCGAACGCCACCATGTACAGCATCATGCGGACTTTAAGCAGCTTTTCCTCTTCTGTCTTGCACTTGTATTCCGGCATGAGCATCTTCATTTTCATCATCATCTTCATAAGAAACGTCATAAGAATAATGAGATGCGACATCCCGGATATCTTCGGAAGAATCATCTTGCCGGTGAAAAAACCGTTCATATCCGCGCAACTCTTGAAAGTCATTGTGATGACGGGTTTATCGTGAGTCCCCTGAACGACGGAAACGGCGCCCTTTTCGAACAGCACATAAGCGGCGGGAATGTCGTTCTTCACTTTGAACTGAATCGCGCAGTTCCAGCCGGAAACCTTTTTCTGAAGGGCAGCGTCGGAAGCCACTATTTCCTCGATGAGAGGAAGCGCGGCGGCTAGAAAAGTGACCGAACGCAAAGTTTCAGATTCCATAGGAACCGGAGGCTGCGTCCTTTTCGGCGTTTCCTCTGTTCCTTCCTGTTCAATTACATTGTCTTTTTCATCCGCCATATCACGCCTCCGTTGCCTTTTTTGCGCGGAAGCTTAGAAAAATCATATAGCTCAATTTCATCCATTCCCGCGCAAGATGAAACAATACCATAAAACGCCGCGCCGAACAAGCGCAATGATTTGCTCTAATGTAATTAAGTTATCTTTACAATCCGTTGCGCGGTTGATTGTATATGATTAATGATTTCAGCCAATTGTCATTAGTTGGAAAATTTAATTGAATATTATGGAAAAACAATATTGATTTATCGGAGGACAAGATGAAGAAACTGACAATTGCGGTAATTGCTCTTATTGTTTTGCCCGCGCTATGCCTCGGCAAAGCTAGAGATGAAGACGAGTTCCGGTTCTATGACGATGTGAAATATGACGATATTAAAATAACCTCAGTCGCCCTGCTTCCGTTCAATAACAGCGTTGGCAAGCAGATATCGCACGAAGTCGAGGACATGTTCGAAACCATGCAACTGTTCCTTCAGGCAAAGGGAATAAAAGTGATAGACGCGACGGAGGAAGCTCGGAATCAGAAAATAGACATAGCTTTCGACGATCCGGACGCGGCCAAGCTATCGGCGATTGGGAAATCTCTCGGAACCGACGCGGTTCTGAATGGAACGATTTACAAATTCCAGACATCCAAAAAAGGCATTGCCACAGTGGGCATAACAGGCAACCTTGTATATATAACGAACGAAGATTACATATACAGAGCAAAATTAGCTAAAGAAAAGAAGATAAATGCCACGAAAAAATGGATAACCGGCGCGGTAAGAGGCGAATCAAAACAGAATCGGATGAAAGCGCTGAAGGATTGCGCGGCTGACCTTCTTAACCCGGTTTATGAAAAATTAAAATTGGGCAAACTGACTGAGGAAGAGCTTGCGAAAATAGATTCAGAAATAGAGAAATGAATCCTGAATCTATCATTCTGTAATGAGTTTTGACTTTTTAGTTCAGGCTAATATTGGAATTTGATTGATGATTAGCGGCATTCGGCAATGCTGTCCAACACCAAAAATCAGTACCGTTTGACCTGCCCCCATTTTAGCGCCAGTCAGATTGTTAGGTTTTTCTTTGAACAGTTGCGCTCGAAGCCAAACGACGAATTCGTGTTGTCATAGATTTTCCTGATTGCCACTAAAACTCAGGTAGTGAAATTGCGTAATTTTGGACTGCGGCGATTAATGCCGCGTTAGATAAAGGCGATTCATCGCCTTTATTGAAAAGCGACTGAAGTCGCTTATATGAAAGCGACAATGAATTGTCGCACTCCAAATTAAACAAACTAAAAACCTTTTTACAAAAGCCATATATTTACTGGCA
>JAKQBV010000278.1 GCA_029573925.1 bacterium | reverse complement strand
TCTTGCGCATCGCCTCCACGCGCCTTATCAGCACGTTCGGCCACATGCTGTATGTGGCGACGTCCTCGATGAGGAAGCGGTCGTTGGCGAGCGTCTCCACTCTGTCCTTCGTGTTCTCCACCAGCGCGCGGTGCTCGTTTCGTATGCCGTCAAGGGCGCTGGTGACGCGGCCCCGGTCTATGTTGTCGAAGCTCGTCTGGAGCCGCATATTCAGCAGATAGAGCATGGGCGCGATGGGGATGAGAAAGACGACCAGCATCACGCCCATCAGTTTGGCGCGTATGGAAAGGCTTCGCCTCGCCCCCTCGGCGGGAGCGGTTTTCGCGTCCGTTTCCAATCTGTCCGCCGCCATTCCTTCAGTCCGTTTCCCTTATGTAAGCCGAATCGATGCGGGGCGCGCCGAACGGCCCCGCCTCCGCCCCGTAAACGCTGCTTTGCCTTAAATACGCCGGTTTCCGCGAGAACAGCATTATGACCGTTCCCTGCCCCTTAGCGTCCGCTCCCAGCCTCCCGGCTATGGCGGTCGAGCGCGTCAGAGTTCCCGCCGGGCCGTAAAGCGCCGTCTCCACCGATTCCGACAGCCCCATTATCACCGGCATCCATCTCAGTATGAACGCCGGAGCGTCGTCAGTGGCGTATTGAGAGATGTCAGCCAGCTCGCGCTCTCTGAGCGTCGCCTTGAAGCCCGCTTGACCGAGGTTTAGTTGTATTTTTTCAGCAACCAGTTTTAGCGCGGAACTGGTGTCAGGATACCAGAGCGGCAGGGGAATGGCCGCGTCGCGAGGGGCTGAGGCTCCATGTTTCGCCGGGCCGGTGTTGTTCTCCTCCGCCCCCGCTCCGCCGAGTATCACTCTCACAATCGATTGCCTGTCTATCGCCGCGGACGCGGCCGACCTCGCCGCCCGCTCCGCGAGCGCCGGGTAGTCGGGGTTGACGTCTAAGAAATATATGTTTTTCATCTCCGACTCAAGCGGCGGGGGATACATCTCGCGCTCGGCCCTGCTCAGCCCGTGCGCGGGCACGTCCGACACGTCGAGCGCCCCGCGCTTGAACTCCGTCAGCCTGTCCCGGTCGTCTTTGACGACCCGCAGCGTTATCTTGTCCAGATACGGCCTTCCTTCTAAATACTTGGGGTTCGCCGCCAGCGTCGCGTCCCCTCTCGACGTCGTTTCGACGAGCGCAAACGGCCCCGTCCCTATCGGCGGAGAGAAGTCCCTGTTCGCCGCCGACACTATGGACAGCGCGGGAAAACACAGGTATCGCAGGAAGTTCGGCTGTCTCTCCGTCAGCTTGACCTCGAACCTCAAGGGGTCGGTTATCTTGAACCCTGAAATTCCGCGCTGCTTGCCGGAGCGGAACTCCGCCGCCCCCGCCACGCCGTCCAGCAGTCGCCCGTACGGCGACCTTCTATTGCTTATCAGCGACTTAAATGTGTGCAGCACGTCCGCCGAGTTCAGTTGCGCCCCGTTGTGAAACAACACTCCCGGCCTCAGCTTAAAGTAAAACGTCATTCCGTCGTCGGACACGACGGGCATTGAGTCCAGCAGAACAGGCGTCGGAGCTCCGCTCGGCCCCGGAGCCAGCAGCGTGTCATATATCAGGTCCGCCGCCAAGAACTCGTGGTCGTACATGAACAGGGCCGGGTCGTATTTCGCGATCTTGTCCGGTATCGCGACGACCAGTTCTCCGCCGAATTTCGGGGGAAGAACGGCCGACGCCGGAGAGGCGCAAACCGCAACGAGCGCCGCCGCGAGCGCCGCCGCTCTGACCCTCCAACCGCTCGCTCTTATTTTTTTCATCATTTATTGTCCTGTCCGCTCGCGGACCGCGCCGGGCAGCCCGCGCCGCTTTATCGTCACCGCTTCGTGTATGGCGGAAGAACTCTGAACAGCCTGAATCCGGCTCCCGTGTCGAGCGCCCCTATGATTTCCGTCCTGCCGTCGCCGTCGAAGTCCCAAGAGGCGAGAGCGACCACCGCTCCGTTGAACGGTCCCGCGCGCCATATTTCGGTTATCAGCCCCGTCTCGGCCCTCAGCAGCGCCACCGCGTCTTCAGTCGCCGATTCGGTAGTCGCCACGATGTACTGCGCCGCTCCCTGCGCGCTCTCGTCCGCTTTCGCGCACAGAACCGCGCCTCCGTACCGCGTCTCCGTTCTCGCCTTCTCGTTGCCGGAACCCTCGTACATCCTGATTACCCCGTCCTCGCCCGCCGCCACCAACTGCGTCAGGTTCGCGCTCGTGTCCGACCACCGCCTCGCGCATATCGAATAGTAGTCCGGCGACACAGGGAAATTCACCGTGCGCGGCGTCGCCCCGGACGTGTCAACCAGTCGCGTCTTCAGTCCGTCGAAACTCGTCACCCCGGCCCCGTAGTCGGATATCACTGTCACGGCTTCCGCCCTCAGCGCGTCCGCAACGAATCCCGAAACTCTCCCGGCCCGCTCAAGGCTCTCCCCCGTCCACTCATACGCGAACGCCCTGTCAAACGGGTTCATCGAAACGAAGAGCAGGTTCTTTCCGCCGAAACTGCCGACCTTCATCGTGCCGGCGACGCCTCTCTTCGGATACACCTTCTGGAACTTCCCCGACCACACCCTGCTCAAACGCCCCGGCTCGGAGAAATAATAGAGATCAAGCGCGCCGGATGTCAGGACCGCTATGCCCGGCGTCCCGTCATCTTTCAGCGGGATCGCGGCAAGCGCCAGAACCGGGAGATCAGAGCGCATTCCTGACAGATATTCGACCGTTCCCGGAGTCGCGACCGGCAGCTTCGCAAGCGCGTCGTCAAGCGGGCCGGGAGCGTCCGCCGCCTTCGGCTCAGGCTTCTCCTCTTCAGGAAGCGCGTCCTCCGCCTCCTCTAGTTCCGCCTCCACCGCCGCCGCCGCTTCTTCTATAGCCGCCCTCATGCTCTCGTCCATCTCGTCTTCCTAGTCTTCCCCGGCGTTCGATTCATCTTCTTCCGAAACATCTGTTTCTTGTGCCGTTTCGCCAACTTTGCTAGGTTCTTCTCGAAGCTCAGATTTTTCATCTGAAACCGCCTGTGCCGACTCCGGTTTCGCTTTTTCCGCCTCCGGCGCGCCGGCGCGGGACGCGTACTCCTCCGTCTTCAACGACCCAGCCTTCCTCAAAAGATATTCCCTCGACAGCGCAACGCCTCCGGACGCGCTTCGAAGCCGAGCCGTCAACAACATCCGCCCGGTCGCGTCCTCGGCTATCCTCGTCTCCGCCACGTATCCCACCGGAGCCGCCGCCGCTATCCGCCTGATTTGTTCGTCAGTCAGATATCCCGCGCCGCCACCACCCGCCGTCGTCGCCGAAAGCACGTCGAACCGGGACGCCGGCAACAGCCTGAAGTATTCCTTTTCAGCAACCGCAAGCATGAGGTCGGCTCTGAAACTCTGTAGCGCCGAACCGAACTCGCCTGTCTCGTCCGCCGCCGGAGCCACCGCCACTGACACCGACTTCGCCGTCGCCGCCCCTATGTACGCTCCGAAATCCTCTGCCACTAGCTCTGCAATCCCCTGCGGCAGAGAAGTTTCCATCGCAACCGCAGCCGCTCCCGCCGCGACAACCATCGCGGCCATAACCGCCGCGAGCGCCGCCATCGCATGTATCCATCTTTTTTTCATTTTTCCGCCCACCGACTCTTTCGCATTTCCGAACCGGCCCGTTTCGCCTTCCTTTTGGTATTCCGCAATATGATTATGACGCTCTATCTTAGCTTTTATCTGTCTAACGGTATCAAGTTCTTTCTCTCCGGCGTTACAACGCTCCTAGTGGCTCCCGCTCCGCCGCGTTCCCTTTCAGGAGCTTCGCCACGAGGCTCCGGCCCACGCTCGACCGCCCCGCACACGCCGTCCTTTCCCCTCATAAGCCCTTCGGCGCACTCACACCGCTTCAACTCCGCGTCATACCTCTCCCTGTCGCCGCATGCGCATTCATACCCCGTCGCGTCCGGCTTCATCCCGCCCGCGCAAGCTTCCGCGCACTCGGCAACCGCCGGGTTCATTATCTTCCCCGCCTCGCACACGCACCTGCCCGCCGTCCTGTCGTATCTCGACTCCGCAGGACACTCGCATACGCCCGCCTTCTCGTTGGCGACGCGGCCCGGCGGACATTCCTCGACGCAGCCCCCGCGGCCTTCCACCAACAGCCCCTTCTCGCACGCGCACATCATCGACGCCCTGTCCAGCTTCATCCCCGCGCCGCACTCGCACTCCTTCGTCTCCGCGCCGTACACCGCGCCCTCCGGGCATTCGCACCTGCCCGCGCCAGCCGCAGTCCTCATCGTTGCCGGACACGCCGCCGCGCATTCTCCCGTCGCCGCCACCAGCAGCTTCCCCGCTCCGCACTCGCACTCCCCCGTTATCTCAAACGCCGTCATCCCCGCCGGACACTTGTCCGCGCATTTCTTCGCCGCATGATCGTAAACTTTTCCCTTCGCGCACCTGAGCGCCCCGGCCGCCCCTATCATTACGACAGCCGTCTCACCCTCCGGGTTCTCCCCGCCAGCCGTTATTCTCGCCGGATACACGTTCCCAGCGAACCCAACCGCCTCCCCGTCGCCCGGCGCTCCGTCTCCGTCAGCGTCCCGGAACGCCGCCAAGAAATACTTCCCCTTCGGCGCTTTTTCTATCGTATATTTTCCATCAGCGCCGGACACCGCGACCATCCCGCTCACCGGTTTTTCATTCAGAAAACGGGCCGACGCGTAGAGTCCGACCGTCGCTCCGCCCACCGGCTTGCCCTTGTGCTCCACCCTTCCTTGCAGCTTCGCCGTCCCCGCCTTCGCCGCCTCC
>JAKQBV010000242.1 GCA_029573925.1 bacterium | reverse complement strand
TCATTGCCGCCGTCGCCGCTCGTCTCGCCTCGTCCTCCATAAACCGTCTTTCAACCTCGTCTTCCGTCCCGGTCATCCCGCTCTGTTCCGCCGCCTCGGCTCCTATGTCGCACAACAGCCTAGCGCGCCGAGCGTTTTTTTTAAGATGGGTCTTCGCCGCGTTCATCGCTATTCTGTACAGCCATGTGTACGGGCTTGATCTTCCCTCGAACTCGTCCCAGCGCCTGTGAGCCGACACGAATGTTTCCTGCGTCACATCCTCGGCGTCCTGATATCTTCCGAGCATGCAAAACACGGCGTTGAAAACCCGCTCGCCATATTCGTCATACAACCGCTCTATGTTCTCATGCTTGTCCACTCGGCCGGCTTCAATCGCGCTTTTTCAAGTTAGACTCGGCAGAAATCGTTTTTATTCCTTTTTTAAAAAATAATCCGACAGGCTCTTGGGACTACAGCGCCTGCTATTTCAGTTTTCGCTTCACTCCCGGTCGCTCGCGGAGTTATAATGTTCCTCTTAGCAGAGCCGGGAGACGCCCGGCCAAACGGCTTATTGAAGAACGGCGGAGGCAGCGACAATGCGAAAAATTTTTTATCCCGAAAGCATAGCGGTCATAGGAGTTTCGGAATCTCACGACAATTTCGGCAGGAATATCGTGAAAAACCTGCTCGATTTCCAGTATCAGGGGCGCATATACCCGGTCGGCAATAAAGGCGGCTCGGTTTTCGGCCTGAAGATATACAAGAGCGTGGAAGACATCAGCGGCAACGTGGGGCTGGCGGTCATGCTCATACCGTCCCGCGCAGTGCCCGAACAGTTCGAGTCCTGCGCGCGCAAAGGGATAAAAAGAGTGTGCATCTCAAGCGGCGGCTTCTCAGAGTTCGGCGGCGAACGCAAGGGCCTCGAACAGCGACTGATAGACGTCGCCCGCGAGAACGACATCCGCTTCATCGGGCCTAACTGCCTCGCCATCATAAATCAGGACCACGGAGTATGTCTGCCGTTCGTGCGCATGAGCCGATTTCCCGTCGGCAATGTTTCCCTGATGACCCAGAGCGGAGGCGTGGGGCTGAGCTTCATATACATGTTCGCCGCGCAGAACCTCGGAATCAATAAATACGTCAGTCTCGGCAACAAGCTGAATATCGGCGAGCAGGACTTGATACCCTTCCTTGAAAGCGACGAATGCACGGGCGTAATCGGGATGTACCTTGAAGAGATAGACAAGGGGCGCGAGTTCATGGAGGCGGTGCGCGGATGCCGCAAGCCGATTGTGGTTCTCAAATCCAACACCACGGCAACAGGCGCGCGCGTGGCCTCCTCTCACACCGCCGCCATCGCCAATGACGACCGAGTTGTGGACTCCGCTCTGAAACAACTCGGAGTCGCCCGCATCGAAAACATGCACGACATGACGTCAGCCTGCAAAATATTCAAGATGCCCCCCATGAAAGGCAACCGGGTGGCTATCCTAACTCCGACGGGCGGATACGCCGTCATCCTCGCCGACATGTGCGAGAAATACGGATTCGAGATACCGCCATTTAGCAAGGATTTCGTCGACGACGTCTCGAAACATGTGCGCGCAGGCGTGATAAGGCTGACCAACCCGCTTGACCTAGGAGACATGTTCGACCTTCAGATGGTTGCGCACACCGTCGCCCGCGCGATGCAGGAGCCTCAGTTCGACGCGCTTATCCTTTCGTGGATTTTTATGCGCGACACCGGCCTAACGTCCGACAGCGTCAATATATTCCCGATATTAGACTCAATGCTGAAGAGGATACCCAAGCCCATAGCGCTGTCTCTCGTCGGCGCGCCGAGCGACATTTCTCAGATTCAGAAAACCACAGATTTTCCGATATTCAGCAGCCCCGAAGGCTCGTTGCGCGCGCTGTCCATCCTGCGAAACCATCATTCCTCCGCTTACGAGCTTCGTTCCCAGAAGCCCATAATAAAAGATATAGATGAAGATAGTATAAAGAGCGCGCTTGACGCGGCGGGAGAGGGCGGAAGGCTTGGCGTTGAAGCGCTGGACGTCCTGCAAGCCTGCGGCATTCCCACCGTTCCCGTCAAACTAGCGGCAACCGCCGCAGAAGCCGTCGCCGCCGCCTCCGGGATGGGATATCCCGTGGCGATGAAAATAGCGTCAAAGGATATCCTGCACAAAACGGATTCCGGCGGAGTGAAACTGAACATATCTAACGACGAAGAATGCCGCGCCGCATTTGAAGAGATGATGAAGACGGCGGCGGAAAAAGTTCCCGGAGCCGTCCTGTCCGGAGTTCATGTGCAGAAGATGGCCGAGCAAGGGCGCGAAATTATAGTCGGCTCCGCTCTAAACGAATCCTTCGGGCACGTCGTGACGTTCGGCGTCGGCGGCGTGGCGGTGGAGGCGCTCGGAGATATAACAATAAGAGTAGCCCCCATAGGGTCGCTGGACGCTTCGGCGCTGCTCGACGAAATAAAAGCGTCTAAAATGTTGGGCGCGTTCAGAGGCATGCCGCCCGCCGACCGCGACGCTCTCAAAGATGTCCTTTTCAGAGTGTCCACGCTCGTGACGAAGTTTCCGAGGATAAAAGAACTGGACATCAATCCCTTGATGGCGTATGAGGAAGGAAAGGGATGCGCGGCGGTGGACGCGAGGATAATACTGCGCTGAGCGGGCAGAGTGAAAAGCGCGGGATTGCCCGCTTGGAAACTTTAGAGTTCCGGGCGCTTGAAAATGCGGCGGGGATGGGTATAATAGAGGAGCAAGCGGGAAGTTGAAAAAAAGTTTTCTGAAGTCTTGACAGTAACGATACCCACCCGGTAGAATATGCGATTGTCGCGTGAAGACAGGCGGGATGCCAGTCGGAACGGTGGAACTTGAAAATTGAATAGTGAAGAAGCCAGTTGCAACGAAGAACCGGAAGCCTGCTTAGGCAGGGGACCGGGGAATCACAACCCCAAGAAATCAATTTAATTTATTTTTGTCGGAGAGTTTGATCCTGGC
>JAKQBV010000238.1 GCA_029573925.1 bacterium | reverse complement strand
CATCGCGTCGGCGGCGTTCAGCATCATGTTTATGAAAACCTGCTTAACCTGATCGGCGTCCATTATGGTGTCCGGCAGATAAGCGGCCAAATTTCTTACTATGTCGATATCCTGAAACATCACCTGATGTTTGAGCAACGCTATCGTCTCTTCGAGGAGTTGGTTTATGTTGACCGATTTCTGCCTGAACTCCGTTTCGCGCGCGAAATCCAGAAGCCCTCTGACGATAGACCTGCATCTGGTCGTCTCGGACACTATCACTTCGAGGTCTTCTTTGGTTTCCGAGCCTTCGGGGGCCTGTTTGGCAAGAAGCGCGCTGTATGTGAGCACAGCGGTGAGCGGGTTGTTTATCTCGTGCGCTATGGCTGCGGCCATCAGGCCGAGAGACGCCAACTTCTCCGACTGCATCACGCTTTCCTGCGTCTTCTTCAACTCGATTGTCCGCTCTTCCACCTTGTGCTCAAGCTCGACGTTCATCCTGTTCAAATGCCCGGTCATGTCCCTTATTCTTTCCGTCATTTTGTTGAAAGACCGGGCGAGGTACCCTATCTCATCTCTCTTATTTCCTATGTCGATAGGCTCGTCGAGCCTTCCGGCGGCGACAGCTTTCGTTCCGCTAATAATCTTTCTTAGCGGCAGATATATCATCCAGTAGATGAACGCGCTGCCTACCCCTGAAAGCCCGGCGACCAAAATAATGGCGAACGCGATATTCTTCCTCAGCCTGTCGTTCAGCCTGTGGTATACGCTTTCAAGGCTTATCTCAACGACAACCAGCCCCAATGTTTTCGCGCCCCTGTCTCCCGCGTGGCAATGCGAAGTCTGACAGTTCGGCCTGTTTTGAATCGGTATTGCGACGTTGGCGATGCGCTCTCCCGTTTCTGTGCGGATGATGCATTCGCTTATGTCGCCCTCGCCCATCTTCCAGCCTTCGGCTCCCTGCTTGGCGTGGCACCGCGCGCACGACGGATCCTCAAGCGCCACTTTTCTTCCCTCTTCGGCTTCGTCCGTCGACGCCGCTATGACTCCTTTATTGTCGAGTATCCGCACCTTCCTAACTATCGCTTGATAACCGATGCTTTCCAGAGAGCGCCTCGTGTCGGAATCTCCGTGCAGCAGCATGCCGTCCCTGATGTCCCTGCTTACTCTATCCCCGATCTCATGCGCCTGAGCCATAAGGTCGTCTTTGTGCTGCGCGCTGAGTTCTTTTTGCAGGAAATAAACAAACACGGTCAAACACGCGGACGAGAAAGCTATTATCAGAATAATGAGTTTGAACCCGATGCTTCGCCTCAACATGACGCCGCTCCAATAGGCTTGAAGGCATTATACCTGTTCTTAGTCGATTTTTCCCACCCTATCCTGATTTCCGCCCATAAATGTCTAATAAGAAGAAATGTAAGTATAATGGATTCCATTTCTCTTCTTCAACTTAACTACATTGTTATATTTTAATCCTTTTCTCGCCAGCATGGCAACGGGAACTTATTTCCCTGTCAGTCCCAATTCAGAATATCTCTTTATGCGCTTTTCGGGACTATTAATGATCACGGTCTTTCCCCAACACCTAGTCGCTCTTGACAAAAGACAAGTAATTAGTCCTCCCTGAAAAAGTGTAAAAGAATCGTTGTAAAAGGGTTTACACCAAAAAGCATCCAAAATAGAATTGCAAGAAAGAGAAGTAAAAGCCCCGAAAGCTGGTGATTTATGATCCCGAAAAGGCCGCCGCAAGA
>JAKQBV010000237.1 GCA_029573925.1 bacterium | reverse complement strand
CCTGTAGACCAGCGTGAACGGCAGGTTCGACGCCATTACCGGGCTGCCCCCTTCGGGGTAGAAATGGGCCGGGAAGTTGCGGTTGAGGTCAACACCGTTGGCGTTTTTGCGCGCAAACGACACTCCGAACTTTCTCAATTCCCTATGCGCGCGCTCGTTGGCGTCAGGGTTTGCCACAGGCAGGAAGTGCGCCCGCGCGCGAGATAATATCTCCATTGAAGCTTCGTGGTTTTCAGGCGACAGGAACCATCTCAGAACATCAAGGCACATGTCGCCCGCGACGAACTCATGGCCGTGTGTCAGAGATGAATAAAGAATGCCGGGCGCTGAAGGGTCGGCGTCGCCGAGGCTGACCGTCCATATCGCGCGGCCTTCCACGCTTTCGCCGATTTGAGAAACTTCTGCGGTTATCTCAGCATTTTCGCACAGCGCAAGAAAATAGTCTTCAAAGTCTTTGTAACCGGAGAAGTTTTTGAAACGCGCTTTTGCCGCGCCCGCTGTGGTTGCCATAACGCCGATTATTATAGCGGCGGGGCGGGCAAAAGAAACTGTTTTTGTGAAAAAACGGCGGCGCTCCGCGCGTCTTTCTGCTATGATGATTGCGTTGCGCGACGCGCTTTGAGCGCGCCAAGCGCGGGAGACGAGAATCATGGTAAAAACATCGATGACAGCGGATTTCCGCCCCAAGGACAGGGTGGTCGAACTGACCGGGTTTCCGGTGTATAAACAGGAAACGGACCACACATGCGGGCCGTGCGCTGTCAGAATGACGCTCGAATACCTCGGTCTGAAGGTTGACGAGGCGACAATCGCGCGCAGATCCCTGACTCATCCTGCCGGCACTCTCCCGTGGACGCTTGTGCCGGGATTCAACAGCTTCCTTTCGCAGCTTGGGAAAAAAGCGGCGATAGTCGGGGACGCCCCCGACGCTTACGAGCGGATAGTTTCCGCGCTGCAACAGGGGATTCCGACGATATTCATTTATGCGGTGACGGACGCGTTTCATCCGCCTAAAAAGGTGACTCATTACGGAATCGCGGCTGGAATCGACGAGCCGGGGGGGACTATAACTGTGGCCAACCCCTTCGGCACAATGGATAAGATGTCTCTGCAAGAATGGTGGGACAGGTTTTCAATAGCGGACGAATACGCTCCGACTGTGGAAGGGCTGGCGGTCAGGCTGGGCATACTCAAGCCGAGAACGGCGATTTTTATAAGCGACAGATAAGGGGGAGCGCGGCGGGCCAGCCGCGCGGCGTAGCGCATGAAAAAAAAACTGAGCTCCGAAAGAGCGTTTCTCGCAAGCAAACCTCTTGAAAAGATGAGCGCCGCCGCTCGATCCCGCGTCCGATATGTTCTCACCGACATCGACGGGACTCTCACCGCGCCGGACGGACGGCTTCCCGCGAAATCGTATTCCGCGATGGAGCGGCTTCGCGCGGCGGGCATAAAAGTCATTCCAATCACCGGCAGACCCGCCGGGTGGTGCGACCACATCGCCCGCATGTGGCCCGCAGACGGCGTTGTGGGCGAAAACGGCGCTCTGTTCTACATGCGCGACGACGCTTCTGCGAAAATGATAAAAATCTACAGCGAGCCTTCCGCCATCGTCCGGGAATCTAACATGAAGCGCCTCCTCTCGATGTACTCGGCGGTCAAACGAAAATTCCCATCCGTCGAACTGGCTTCCGACCAGAATTTCAGGGAGACGGATGTCGCGATTGATTATTGCGAAGACGTTAGACCGTCTCTCACTGTCGCTGATGCCTTTGAAATAAAAAAATTCTGCGAGAGCCGGGGCGCCACCGCAAAAGTCAGCAACATCCACGTCAACGCATGGTTCGGCGATTACACCAAGCTGAAGATGTCGAAAAGGATATTGAAGGATGTTTTCGGCGAAACAGACGACTCAATGCTGGAGAAAACCGTTTACGCCGGGGACTCCGACAACGACGCCGAGATGTTCGGACATTTCAAACTTTCGGTGGGGATGGCGGACATCAGGGCGTATGCCGCCTCAATGCCTGCGGAATTCCATCCTAAATATGTCGCTCCGTTGAGAGGCGCGGACGGATTCAGCCGTCTCGCGGCCGCCATTCTCCAAGGCCGAGCGCCAAAGAAAATACGGTAAATCAGCCGTAAGGTTCAGCCGCCGTTGGAGCGGCTCGTAAAATCACCTTTAAATTAAGATATTGCCGGATTTTCGTCCGGCAGTTACCATTGTCCCCGGTTGCGGGTAAAATAGGCATATCAAGCCGGGCCGGGGCTGAAAGCGCGGAGTTTGCTATATGGCGATTATCAACGGAACGAACCTGCTGGCGCACGGTTTGTTGCAGCTCATGGCGGCGAGTTTTAATTTCCGTCCCCGGATTCGCGCGCTGTTGCGCAGCGCGGACGGATGGATGAACTTCACGGTGGGAGTTCGCACCGAAGACGGCTCAACCGCCCAATCCATAAGATTCGTCAACGGATTCGCGTTCGCTCTTCCAGACGCGCCGCCGGATGCTGATGCCACTCTTGTTTTCAAAGACGATGAAGCCCTCCGGCTGATGCTCGACCGCACGCCGGACGAAGTGATGAGAATGCTGCTCACAAGCGAATTGCGCATCGCGGGAAATCTCGCCACGATGAGCAAGTTCAACTATTTTCTGTCTGTTCTTCTCGAAAAGAAGCACCGCGCTTTGGCTGAGAAAGCCAAAGAGAAGGAAAGGGAGCTTGCGAAATCAGAAACCGGGGGTTCCGAGACTGACGAGCGCCCGCGCAGGATAACGGCCCGCACAGGGCTTCGCCTTAAATCGCAGCCCTCGGACGCCGTCAGGTTTCTCGAAGACCCTTATCTTTCGGAGTATTCGCTTGATGATTTTCCGAGGCTGAGGAAGTTTCTGGATATTCATTTCACCGTTAAACCTGAAATATGCCACGAGCGGCCGAAACTGTTGACTGACTGGTTCAGGCGCAACGGTTTCGAGACGGACGCCAAGGGCAGGCCGTGGAATCCTGTCACGCGGCAGGCGGCGGCGTATAAGCATCTGATGATGAACCGCCGTCCGATAATCCGCAAAGACGACCTAATCGCCGGAACGACGACGACCAAAGAGATAGGCGTAGTTCTCTATCCAGACACGCACGGCACGATGATCTGGGGAGAACTGTTGTCTGCCCGGCATCGCGCGCTGAATCCATACGAGATTTCGGACAAGACCCGGCGGATACTGCACTCGGACGTGTTTCCGTTCTGGGAGAAAAGGAACGCGAGGGAATGGACGAGACATAGACACGGAAATCCGCTGTGCCAGCAGCTAGACGAGAGGTTCGCTGTTTATTTTCTCTGGAAAACTGCGGCGGTATCCCACACGATACCCGATTTTCCGAAATTGTTGCATCTGGGAGCGGACGGGATAGTCGCTGAGCTTCGCGAATCGATTGCGGCGGAGGATTGCGGGGAAGAGAAGCGCGCGACGCTCGAAGCGATGGCGGAATGTCTGGAAGGTGTGGTCGCGTACGCGGAGAATCTGTCTGCGAAGGCGGCGGCGGACGCGAAGGTCGAGAGCGGCCCGGCCCGCGCGTATGAGTTGGAGCGGCTCAGCGAGATATGCGCCCGCGTCCCGCGACTTCCAGCCCGAACGCTTGATGAAGCGGTTAATTCGCTCTGGATATCTTGGGTGGCGCTCCACATGGAGAACACCAACGCCGGGCTTTCTCTCGGCAGATTGGATCAGGCGCTCCAGCCGTTCTTCGAGGCGGATATGTCAAAACTCGAAGACGCGGCGGAGCGAGACGCGTATCTGCGTCGCGCTATCGAACTTGTCGGTTGCTTTTACATGCGTTGCGCGGACCATCTGCCGCTCATCCCGGACATCGGCAATTTCCTGTTCGGCGGTAGCTCGTCGGATCAGGCCATCACTCTCGGCGGGCTGACGCCGGACGGCAAATCCGCCGTGAACGACATGACATATATATTCCTGAAAGTCACCGAGATGCTGAGCGTCAGGGACCCGAACGTGAACGCCAGATACGCGCCGGGCGTGAATTCGGACGCGTACCTGAAAAGGCTTTGCGAGGTGAATCTGGCGACCGCCGCCACGCCGTCGATGCACAACGACGACGCTGTTATCGCGTCGCTTGGCGAGTTCGACTATCCGATAGAGCACGCGCGGGACTGGTCGGCCACAGGGTGCGTCGAGCCGACCATTTCAGGCAGGCACAACGGACACACCAACTGCATGATGATGAACATGGTCGCGGCTATCGAAATGGCTATGAACAACGGACGCCATCCGCTTCTAAATGTGGACGCCGGCCCGAAGACGGGCGACATCGACGCCGGAGCTTTCGAGACTTTCGAGCAGTTCTTCGACGCGTACTGCCGCCAGTTTGAATTCCTCGTCGCGCAGGCGGTTGAATACAACAATATGCTCGGAGAGGCGCACTCGGTCATACGTCCGACGCCGCTTCTATCGTCGCTCATCGAAGGTTGCGCTGAGAAAGGCATGGACATGACCATCGGCGGCGCGAAGTACAACTCGTCCGGCATAGCCTGCATAGGGCTGGCGGATGTGTCGGACTCTCTGCTCGCCGTGAAAAAAGCGGTCTTCGACGACAGAAAGGCGTCCATGAGGGAGTTGAAGCGCGCTCTCGACCGCAATTTTGAGAACGACGCCGAACTGAGGGCATATCTTGTGAATCGCGCGCCGAAGTTCGGCTCCGGAAACCCGGAGGCTCTGGAACTTACAGGCCGCGTCGCCAGATTCACTCATGACACAATCGCTTCCCACACGAATTTCAGGGGAGGGCGGTACACGACCGGGTTCTGGTCGATGTCGAACCATGTGGCGTTCGGAAGCCTCGCCGGGGCATTGCCATCGGGCCGTCCCGCCGGAAAGCCTTTTACCCCCGGCCTCACGCCTGAACCGTGCGCCTCTGACAATCTGCTCGACCCGATTCGCGACGTGGCCTCCCTTGACCCCCGGTGCATGAATAACAACATTGCGTTCAATGTGAAAGTCGTGCCGGGCGCGTCGGACACTCGCGCTGTCACCGTTGACCACATGTTTTCTTACGTGAAGACTTATTTTGATATGGGCGGCATGCAGATGCAGATGAACGTCGTCACGTCCGACACCCTCAGGGACGCGATGAAAAACCCCGACAACTATCGCAACCTGATTGTCCGCATATCAGGCTACAACGCATATTTCGTCACCCTGAATAGACAGATGCAGATGGAGCTTATCGAGCGCGCCGAATACCAAGTGTGACATTTTGCGCGGCGCGCGATGCAATCGGCAAAATCGAAGAATTTATAATATGACACGCGCATAGTGGAATAACGTAAAGAGTCCTCCCTGAAAAAGTGTAAAAGAATCGTTGTAAAAGGGTTTACACCAAAAAGCATCCAAAATAGAATTGCAAGAAAGAGAAGTAAAAGCCCCGAAAGCTGGTGATTTATGATCCCGAAAAGGCCGCCGCAAGA
>JAKQBV010000219.1 GCA_029573925.1 bacterium | reverse complement strand
GGTGATCCCACTTGAAAAACTGTTGCTGTTTGTCTTTGAAAGTTTGCATGATTCATTCTATTTGTTCGTTGTCGTTTTGAAAAGGGGTTCACGCATATCTTTTGTGCGCAAACGACGTGGCTTTTTGCGCCGGAATCAATATTGAATAAAACTTCCCATTAGCCATTTGATATAACAGAATCATGCACAAAGAAAAACTTTGTGCATTGCACACTTGGTAGACGGTAGAATCATTTAATAATATGTATAATCGCCGCAGTCCAAATTTACGCGTGTTTATTTTGCATGCGAGGTTTTAAATTCCGTGTTTAGCTTGGGGAAAGCATTCGGGCGAGGGCGGCTTCGTCGATTACGGGCACGCCGAGCTTGTTCGCCTTTTCCAGTTTCGATCCCGCGTCTTCTCCGCAGACAAGGAAGTTCGTGTTTTTAGACACCGAAGAAACCACTTTGCCGCCGGCGTTTTCGATGTCGCGTTTGATTTCGTCGCGGGGCCGGGAGAGCGCGCCGGTTATGACGAAGGAAAGCCCGTCGAGCGGCCTCGGCCCTTCCGAGCGCCTTTCCTGTGTCATATTCACTCCGGCTCCGCGCAGTTTTTCGACGACATTTTTCGCGGCGTCTCTCTCGAAATATTCTTTGACGGAGGCGGCCACGCGAGGCCCTACATCCGTCACTTGAGTCAGCCGCTCCGCGTCTGCTGAAGCGATAGCGTCGAGTGAGCCGAACTCGTCTGCAAGCTGTTTCGCCGTCCTCGTTCCCACCATAGGTATGCCAAGCCCGAAAATCAGCCTGTCCAGAGGGGCCTTGCGGCTGCGGTCGATTGCCTCTATCACGTTTGCCGCCGATTTCTCCGCCATCCTGTCCAGCGACTCAAGTTTCTCCCTAGTGAGCGCGTACAAGTCGCCGAAATCATGAACCAGTCCCCTGTCCACAAGTTGGTTAATGAGACTGGGGCCGGCGTTCTCGATGTCCATCGCCTGACGGGAACAGAAATGAGCCAGCCGCTCACGAAGCTGGGCGTCGCAGAAGGGATTGACGCAACGCACGTCCACTTCCCCCTCCTGCCGCGACGTTTCCGAACCGCAAACAGGGCATTGCTCCGGAAACGCGAAAGGCTTCTCCGCGCCGGTGCGTTTTTCTTTGACGACGGCCACTATCTGAGGGATAATCTCTCCCGCCTTGCGGACCAACACCCTGTCGCCTTCCCGGATGTCCAGCCGTTCCACTTCGTCCCGGTTGTGAAGCGTGGCGCGTTTGACGATGGTTCCGGACAGCCGGACCGGCTCAAGGTTGGCGACTGGGGTGAGTTTGCCTGTGCGCCCCACCTGCACCTCGATGCTAACTACGGCGGTCTCTTTTTGTTCGGGGGGATACTTGAAGGCGATGGCAAATCGGGGGTGACGGCTGGTTCCTCCGAGCGCCCTCTGATGCGCCATAGAGTTCACTTTTATCACCATACCGTCAGTCTCATAATCAAGCTCGCTTCTACGATCTTCCCACTTTTCGAGGTGAGCCACTAGAGCGTCCACGTCGCGCAGAACCTCCGCGTTCGGCTCAACGGGCAGCCCCATTTCGCGTATCATATCCAGACATCCGGAATGGGAGTCCGGCATTTTGTTTTCGGCGGCTCTGAGCCAGTAGATGAAGACGCTGAGCGGTCTTTTAGCGGCCATCTTGGGGTCGAGAAGTTTCAGGGAACCTGCGGTGGCATTTCGCGGATTGGCAAGAAGCTGCTCCCCAGCCGCTTCCCGCTCCTCGTTCATTTTCTCGAAGTCGGAGCGCGGGATGTAAACCTCTCCCCTGACCTCTATCTCCTCGCCGGGGTCGAACTGCCCTTTCAGCCGGAGCGGAACGCTTTTGATGGTCTTGACGTTTTCCGTTATGTCGTCGCCGACCGCGCCGTCGCCGCGAGTAGCCGCGCGCCAAAGGACGCCGCCTCTGTATGCGAGGGAAACGCTGACTCCGTCGATTTTCAGTTCCGCAACGTATGACGGGGATTCTTGGGCGGGCAGGCTCTTTCTGACCCGCGCGTCGAACTCGCGCACATCCTCGATGCTGTACGAATTGTCCAAAGAAAGCATCGGGACCGCGTGTTCGACCTGAGCGAAACCGTCCACCGGGGCGCCGCCCACTTTCTGGGTGGGAGAATCGGGAGTTACAAGCTCCGGGTGTTCGGCCTCCAGCCGCTTGAGTCTTGCGAACAAGGCGTCATATTCAAAGTCGGAAATTTCGGGAGAGGCCTGCAAATAGTACAGGCGGTCGTGCCGGGCGATCTCCGACCTGAGATGTTTGATTTCATTTTTCGCGTCCATCGCCAGTTCCTTTCAGCCGCGCGCGCGGGCTGCCGTATTCAATCGCCGCCCGGCTGAGCTGGGGCGTCCCCGCTCCCGCCGAAAATCTTCTCTATCCTGTCAGACTCCCGGCGTTCGATTGTTTCCATGTAATATTGTAGCCGCTCTCTGTGACATAATAGCGTATTGTAGCCATGAATTCCGAATTCCAACGCGCCCCCCGCCATCCTCAAAAGCGGCGCGGGAACGACTCTGAAGACGTCTCTCAAATTGGGAAACCCTTCGATTAGGAGCCTCGAATAGTTGAACACGTCTATCGCGCATTCGATACGGCGGCGGGCGTCTTCCACGCGGGTCGCCGCGCGGAATAACTTGAAGTAAGCCTCTTCGTCGAGCGGACGCGGCGGCGGCGACTTGCGCATCTCATCAGCCATGCGCTTGTTCACGTCGTTCGTCAGCTTTTCAAGCTCGAGCAACTGCCTCGCTGTTTTCACGGTGACAGGATGAAAAACGATTTTAAAGAAAGGATTGCGGATGATGCGGCGGATGGAATGGTTGCGGCTGTCGAGCGCCGCCCGCGCTTCGGGCGGGGGATATATCTTCTCAAAGAAAAAACTTTTCAATTCGTCGGCGTCGTCGATATCCGCGTAGTCGCGTTCTAGCCTTGCCCTGTGGTAGCCGTAAATCAAAGACTCCGCAAGCGAGTCCGCAGGACGCCCGCGCCCCGCGATTCCCCCGTTGTCCGCCTCTTCGTTCATAACCACATTATTATAATCGCCGGAAAGTATTTGTTGTCGAAATCTGTTTTGTAATCGCGCTTTAATCCCATACTTGCTCTAATATAAATCCTTCAAACTGCCGGCGCCTTGCCTTGCGAGTTGGCCCCAGTATCCTCTAGGGTCTGCT
>JAKQBV010000217.1 GCA_029573925.1 bacterium | reverse complement strand
GAACTCACCACCGGTAAGGCGGTGTGGCTTGCCGCGCCGCTCGAAAACACTAAGATGACGGGAGCCGGCAAGAGCCGCACCTTCGGCGCGGGGTCGGCTTGCGAAATCATCGGCACGTCGTTCTTGAACGAGATCCCCGACGAGTCGCGATTACGCGCTGCAGTTATTGTCAGGCGTCCCGTAACCGCGACAAAATACGGAATCCGCACGGAGGGATGGCAGCTCTTTCCGACGGAGCGCCCAGACCAGATTTCGCGGCGGATCAATCCCGGCAGGATCGTCAGTCCGCAAGGCGGCATCGACAAGACCGTTCCTCCCAACGAGAAGCGGGAGTACCTCTGGGATCTCGAAAACTACTACTGCGGCTATCCGGAGCTGAGGACCAAAGGCGGCAAGTCCGCGCGTCTCACTTGGGGGTGGACCGAGTCTCTCCGGGATCGGGAAGGCAAGAAAGGAAACCGCGACGAATACATCGGCAAGAACGCGGAACAGGCGCTGACCGATGTCTTCATCGCCGACGGGCGCGGCGACGCGCTCTTCACCGCCCCGTGGTGGCGGTGCGGGCGGTGGTGCCGTCTCACGGTCGAAACCGCAGACGAGCCGCTGGAGATCGTATCCGCAGCTATTTTAGAAACGCGCTATCCGCTTGAGGACGAAGGCGGGTTCGACTGCGACGACCCGTCGGTCGCGCCGATCCGGTCGATGTGCCTGAGAACACTGCAGATGTGCGCGCACGAGATGTTCTTCGACTGTCCGTATTACGAGCAGCAGATGTACGGCGGCGACACGCGCGTCGAAATCCTGTATCTCTCATCAGTGACCCGCGACGACCGGCTCGCGCGTTTCGCGATGTCCGTTTTCGACTACGACCGCCGTTCGGACGGCATAGTCGCGATGAACTTCCCCACCCGCGGCACTCAGGAGTCGTCCACCTACACTATGTGCTGGATCACCATGTTCCGCGACTACGCCTACCGCGGCACCAACGCCGCGTGGCTCAAATCACGGCTTCCGGGCGCGCGGAACGCGATGGAAGGGCTTGCGCTTTATGAAAACGGCGATGGATTGCTGGAGCATCTGCCGGGGTGGAGTTTTGTCGATTGGGCTCCGGAATACGATAACGGGGTTCCGGGCCAAGGGGTCGTCAATTTCCAGTACCTCTATACGCTGAAACTGCTTGCCGAAACCGAAGAGGCGCTCGGCGAGACCGCATACGCGAAGATATGGCGCGCGAAAGCGGAGCGGCTGGCGGCCAAACTTCAGGAAACGCTTTGGGATGAAAAGCGCGGCATGATGGCGGACGATGCCGCCGGTAGCCGTTTCAGCGAGCACGCCCAGTGCTTAGCGATTCTGAGCGGCATGTTTCCTGAGGATCTCTGCGGCCGGATGTTCGGGGGGCTCACTGGCGCGAAAGACCTTGTACGTATTAGCCTCTATTTTTCGCATTACCTTTTCGAGACGTATTTCCGCTTCGGCCGCGCCGATCTTTTCTTCGCGCGGCTCGCGGTCTGGAAAGACCAGCTCGCGCACGGTCTCAAGACCGCGATGGAAACGCCGCGTCTGGAATCGCGCAGCGACTGCCACGCCTGGAGTTCGGGCCCGCTTTACGCGCTGCAGGCCGGGGTCGCGGGCATTTCCCCTGCGGCGCCTTTCTACCGCAAGG
>JAKQBV010000206.1 GCA_029573925.1 bacterium | reverse complement strand
GCTTGCGTTATATCTTCGGTCGCCACCGAATACGTTTGTTCAAAATGGCTGTTTGGGAAAAGAGTCGTAATCGACGATTGGAGCGCCGTGCTTTGCGGATTGCTCTTGGCATTCTGTCTGCCTCCGTCGACCCCTATATGGGCCTCCGCCATTGGCGGGATGTGCGCGATATTCTTCGGGAAGATGGTTTTCGGCGGGCTGGGACAGAACATATTCAATCCCGCCCTCGTGGGTCGCGCAATCCTTCTGATGTCTTGGCCTGTGGCGATGACGACATGGACCACGCCGATTGACGGCGTGACTTCCGCTACGCCTTTGGCGATCGTGAAACAGGGCTTGAAAGACGTTCCGTTGCCGAGCTATTGGGATTTGTTCATAGGCAACGCGCCCGGAAGCCTAGGCGAAACATCGGCGCTGTTGCTTCTAATCGGCGGCATCTATCTTTTATATCGGAAAGTTATCACATGGCACATACCGGTCGCGTTTATCGGAACAGTGGCGGTTATGTCGGGGCTTTTATCGCGCGACCCGGTTTTTGAGATACTTGCAGGCGGCGTTTTCCTTGGCGCTTTCTTCATGGCCACAGACATGGTGACTTCTCCGCTGACCAGAAAAGGCCAACTGATTTTCGGAATTGGATGCGGCGTCATAACCTGCGTGATACGCAGTTTCGGCGGGTATCCGGAAGGCGTGTGTTATTCAATATTGGTGATGAACGCTGTGACTCCGCTTATAGACAGGTTCACTGTTCCTCGCGAATTCGGCAGAGTGCGGGGTAAGAACAAATGAAAAGCGCGTTTGAGATAATCAAAATCGGAGCGTTTTTAATGGCGGTGTGCGCGCTCGCTTCTTTGGGTCTTGCGTTGACCAACAGAGCGACAGCTCCACTGATAGCCGAACAAAAAAGGATCGCCCGAGAGATGGCCATGAAAGAGGTTTTGCCGGGAGCGGTTGAATTCGAAGACATCGAATTGTCCGACGGCAGACTTGCTTTCAATGGAAAGAATTCATCTGGCGAAACAATCGGAATGGCAACCATCGTCAGTCCGAAAGGATACGGCGGGGTTATTGAGACGATGGTCGGAATGGACGCCGATTTCAAAGTGACGGGGATAAAGATTCTCAATATGCAGGAAACTCCGGAGCTGGGCGCAAAAGCAGGCGATCCCGCTTTCTCAGGCCAGTACAAAGGGAAAACAGGAGACCAACTCTATCTTTCCGAAAAGGATGTAAAGGCCGGCGAGATAGACGCTATAACCGCTTCCACGATAACCTCAAGAGCGGTGACGAACGGAGTGCGCGAAGCAGTGGAGGCGATGAAAAATGCTGAATGAATTGACAAAAGGCATTTTCAGGGAGAATCCTCTTTTAAGGCTTCTGCTCGGGACATGCCCGTCTCTAGCTGTAACATCATCTCTCGAAAATGGCTTCGGTATGGGAGCCGCGACAACCTTCGTGCTTCTATGCTCAAACGCGATGATATCGCTTCTTAAAGGGATAGTTCCGTCAAAAGTCAGAATTCCTGTTTTTATTGTCATCATCGCCACATTTGTCACAATAACCGACCTAA
>JAKQBV010000204.1 GCA_029573925.1 bacterium | reverse complement strand
TGCGCTCCATGACCCGGCGCGCGTGTGCTATACTATACTCCGGAGGTTTCATGGATAATGGATATCGGCTCTGAAAACGAATCCAAGATATTTAAAACGGTCGCCAAGCCCGTCTATGTGTGCCACGGAGAATACGAATTTCTCCAGAAGGAGCTTGCCGACAAGATAGTGAGATATCTCCTGAAGCCGGACGAGATCGACGTGTCGCTTGTGAAGATAAACGCGTCTGAGCCGAACGCGCTTGAAACGCTGCTGAGCGAGGCTGGGTCGCGGTCCCTGTTCTCGGACAATCGCGTCATTTACGTGGACAACGCAGAGGATTTGAAGCTTTTAAAGAGCGACCGCGCGGAAGATGGCAAGAAGTTGCCGCCTGAGGAAAAATACACGAACTGGAAGCAGTTTGAAGCTTTCAGCGCGATGATGAGGAAACCTCCTGAAAGCGCGCGCATGATTTTCGTATGCGGCGAGGAGTTGAGAAAACCGTCCGGCAAAGGCGGCGCGATGAGGACGGAGAAAATCATGCAGCGCGTCTACGAGGACGTCGCCAAGACCGGAGTCATCGTCAGGTTCGCAAGGATGTACGACGAAGCTTATACCGAATGGATAGTGAACAGAGCGAGACGTGAGGGGTTGCGCCTTACCATCGATCAAGCCGACAGGCTTCTGGATATGGCCGGCAAAGACGTGCGCCATCTCGCCAACGAAGTGGAGAAACTAGCGGTCAGGGCGGGCGACTCAAGGCAAATCAGCGACGACGACATGAGAATGATCGTCACTTCAAGCGACGATATTTATTTGTATCTGATGATTGATAATATGATGAGCGGGAAGGGCAGGTCCGCGCTTGTGCTGCTTGATAGGTCAATGGAAGCCGGAGGCGCGCCCGCGCAGATTATCGGCTTTCTTGCCTCCCGTTTCCGTCAGTTGTGGCAGGCAAGATACCTTTTGGACAAAGGGTATTTTTCTTATCTGCCTAAAGAGTTCAAGTTCGGCGGAAAGAAAACAGTGGGCGAGGGGATGGCTGCTGTCACGCAAGCCGACAGATCGACGCTTTGTTCCGACCCGAAATCGTCCATACTCGGAAAGACGGAGTATGCGGCATATAACATGCTGATTCCGGCGCGGCGCATGACCCTGCGGCAGATTGAAGGCGCGATGGCCCGCATCGTGGACATCGAAAGGCGCATGAAAGGGATAGACAGACCGAAACTGGGTTCCGATGTGATGATGATTCAGAATCTTATTGTGGATATTTCCCGCGACGTCAAATCGGCGGCAGTCCCCAACTGACCAACGCTTCATTCAGCGTCTCGTAATAATCTATTATGTTGTCCGCGCGAAGCGCTTTTATCGACGTCATCACTTTGTTTTGAATCCCGACGAATTTCACCTGCTGCTGATTGCGAGTGAACCTGTGAACGACTGTCACGATGGCTCCTATGCCGCTGCTGTCCATCCATTCGATTTCCGACATATCCACTATCACGTACGGGTCGTCTATTTTTTTCGTGAGAGTGCTCAACTCCCTGCTGTTCTCGAAGTCGATCTGTTTTAGATGAATTCTTATATGAACGTAATCCCCATCGTTGCTCACGTCGTAATCGGGATTGAGAGGGGCGCTGCATGCCGGGCAGAATCTGGCTCCGGTCGAATTCAGGTTGCCGCAGTTGGGACACTGCGCGGACTGCTCTTGCGCCGCCGCTTTCTTTTGCGGTTTTACCGAGCACGCTCCGCACTTCGCGCAGAATTTATTCTTGGCCGGATTCTGCGCGCCGCATTCACTGCAAAAACGATATCCCTGTTCCATCATATTTTTCGCCAGACTCTTTTTCCTAGTATAGAATTCATTTCGAGTTAATGTCAATCTCGGTTTGATATTCCGGAATGTTAGTACAATAATATTAGTTCGATTAATTATTGCGAGGTCGAAATGAAGGTTGGAAGAGAAACGATAAAACTGCTCGAATCGCTGGATATCAGATATCCGGACAAATACCTCGACGAGTTTCGCGGTCGCTTTTTTGTCGTAAAATGCGGCGGCAGCCTGATGGAGGACCCGTCGACCGGCTTGGCTATTCTCGACGATATCGCTCTTCTGAAAAAAGAAGGCATAAATCCCGTCCTCGTTCACGGCGGATCGGTTCAGGCCGACAGAGAGATGGAGGCCGCCGGAATTCAGCCGAAAAGGTACAAGGGGCTTCGCCACACCTGCGAGCGAACCATTGAGATTTTAGACAGGTGTTTCGGCGCGCTCAACTCAAGGATAGTCGAAGAACTCAAATCAAGGGGCGCGGACGCCGCCGGGTTTTCAGGCGCTTCGGGAGGCGGTCTCATTGAAGCCGATATCATCCGCCCGGACGGCGTGGACATCGGGCTTGTCGGAGACATGACCGGCCTGAACCGCCCGCTTTGGGATTCCATCCTTAACAACCAGCTTCCCGTCGTGTCCTCGCTCGGCGTGAGTCATCAAGGCCTGACTCTCAACATCAACGCGGACTATGTGGCAACGAAGCTTGCCCTAGAAATCGGGGCAGACAAGCTTATACTAATGACGGACGTCGCCGGCGTGATGCTCGATCCGAAAGACCCTTCAACGTTGATATCGAGCCTCACGGTAAGCCGCGCAAGGGAACTTATCGCGGACGGCTCCATAGGCAGCGGGATGATTCCCAAAATCGAGTCCGCCATCAGAGCTATCGAAAGCGGTCTCGGGAAAATTCACATGATTAACGGCAGGGTTTCCCACAGTCTCCTGCTCGAAATCTTCACCGACCACGGCGTGGGAACCGAGATTAAACCGGACTGAAAATATGAACCCGGAAACGCTTCTTCAGGGAATGGCTCCATCGGCGGTAGCCCTTCAGATAGGCATGGCCCTGCTGATATTGCTGGCGGCGGTTATGACCGCCCTTGACGCCAGAGAACGGGGCGCGCGCAAAGAAGCCGCCATACTCTGGTTCTTTGCGATTGTCATATTCGCTCCCGTCGCTATCTTCTATCTGTTATTCAGGATGAGGCCGGTCATTCAGATACGAAAGACGAATTCCTCTCCCAATACCACGAAAGAAGAAAAAAAATGCTCCTATTGCGGTTCTGGCCTTGAGCCGGGAACCCGCATCTGCCCGAACTGCGGGAGGCTTTTATGACCTGCGGCAATATTGGGATGGTGGTTTCCCGCGCCGCCTCTCTTTGCAGGCTCGACAGGTTCGGACTTCAACGCGCCGAATTCGTCCTAATGGAAGCCGACACACAAGAAATCGTGAAGAATTTCGTGGCTGAAAGAAACATGAAATTCAGCGCGCATTGCCCTTTTTTCGCCGAAGACATTCCTCCGACAAGGGCCGGACTTCTCGCAAGCATCGTGGACTCTGATGAAGACCGGAGGCTGAAATCGCTTGCTCTGATGGAGCGAACGATCTCTGTGGCGGGCGCTATGGGCGCAGAATACGTCGTGGTTCACGCGCAGAAACCTGAAAACTTCGGCGGCGACAACCCTCCCGGATTTGACGAACGCGCGGCGCTGGATTCGGCTCTGAGAAGCTGCGAAAGGCTCGTCCGGCTTTCCTCTGAACACAGCGTCCCTGTCCTAGTGGAGAATGTTTTCAGAAACAGTTCTTTTTTCTCCGCGAAGTCTTTCAGGACGATTTTCGACTCATTTCCCGATCTCGGATTCTGCCTCGACGTCGGTCATCTGGATGTGG
>JAKQBV010000190.1 GCA_029573925.1 bacterium | reverse complement strand
GCGCGCCGCCCGCGCCGCGGGCGTTCAGATTCAGGGCGACGAGACGCCTGAATTCATCGCCTCCATCAGGCCTCTGCTCGACTGTGAAATATGGAAGGGGATACATCTTCCCGCCGCAGGCAGCGGCGATTGCGACGAGCGCGCCGCTCTCGATCTCATGCGCCTCCACGCCGCAGCCGGGGCGGACAGGTTGCTGCTTGACACCGTGTCCATAGAGGGCGGCAAGCGGCGCATGGGCGGCACGGGCCGCGTCTACGACTGGGACGCCGCCGCCCGCATCGCCTCTCTTTCCCCTCGGCCCGTCTTCATGGCGGGCGGCCTCAACCCGGACAACGTGGCGGACGCAATCCGCCGCGTCAGACCTTTCGGCGTCGACCTAGCAGGCGGCGTCGAATCCGCTCCCGGCATTAAAGACTCCGCGAAAGTCGCCGCCTTCGTCCGCGCCGTCCGCTCAGCAGTTTAAGCGCGCTATGCCTCGGGCGGCCTCCAATGAGATGCCTCCGGCGGTTCAAGGAAACTTTGAAAAGTTTCCTTGAAAATCCTTCAAACTTTTCCTTGCGCGTCCCTTCCCGACGCTCCTGTAAAATGTTCAAGAAGAAGATTCCACTGAATACTCTTTCCCAATATCTTTTCATAAGATACGCGCCGAAGGCTGAAGCGAAGCTCTGCCTTTGGCGCTAGCTTGAAAAGTTTTGAAAGGGATTTTAAGGGAAAACTTTTTCAAAAGTTTTCCCTTAATAACAATCATTCAAGCGGAGTCTTTTATCCAAGCGTCGGGCAAAGACCTGCGCGCCCAGATGAGACATCGGGGTCTGTTTTCGCAGTGAGATTTCAGAGCGGCGCAAACAGCGCATTCGTCGCACAGGCGCACGCCGCGCTTGGCGCATTCAAGGGAAGCTTCTCTTCCGGGGTGGTTGACGCATTCCGGCATTGTCATCTGGCCTCTCGGCGCGTTAGTCCTGACGGCAGATTCTACGGGGCTTGCTCAGCGTTTGACTCTGTTGTTGGCTCGGACCTGAGAGCGGCCCATGGAAACACGGCGGCTGTAGCACGCGTTCTCTGCCACTTCCGCGGCGACCTTAACGGGGTCGTAAACCATCTGGGACAGCTTTTTGACTATGCCGCTTCTCATGACGAGGGTCGCCGGAAACACCGCCGCCCCGTACCGCTTCGCCAGTTCCGGGCTTTTGTCCACGTCGACCATCGCAAACTTTACCTCTTCGGCATACTTTCCTTCGGAGGCGAGCTTGATTAGTCCTTCGGAATTCTTGCCGTTGCTGCTTGAGTAGAAAAGCACCACGACAGAGCCGATCCGAGTTTTTTCGTCAAAATCCTTGCTTGTCAATTCGATAATCATGCTATTTCCTTCTAACGCCCTTTCCTATTGAACAAAATTTCGTTTAAATTAGTTCCGCCGCGAAAACGCTTCGAGGCAAGCGCCCCGATCACAACATGCTCCGCGTTCCGTTTTCCGTTCCGGAGTGTCAGGCTTTCGCCCGGTTTTTCCGCTTTCTATTGCGGCGGAAAGATAACAAGATATACTATACTTGTTTTGGAATTGCAACTAATTTTTTCCGCGCCCCCAGCGCGGGATACTCAACAGAGAAAGGCGGCGCAAGAAAGAGATGAAAAAAGAGAGAGTGGGAATACTTACGGGAGGCGGAGACTGCGCGGGGCTGAACCCGGCGATCAAGTGGGCCACGAAAGGGCTTCTGGACGAGGAGCTTTGCAGAGGTTGCGGGCGCAAGTTCGAAGTCGTCGGCATCAGAAACGGCTGGGGCGGACTGCTCAACTATAACCCCGGCAAGAGCGGAGCCGATCCCGACAACATCCAGCCTCTCGACGCGGCCATGGTCCGCACTTGGGACAGGCTCGGCGGAACCAATCTTTATTCCTCCAGAACCGATCCTCTTAAAACCCCGGACCGCGAGAAAAAAACTATCGAGAACATCGAGAAGCTAAAGCTGGACGCCATCATCGCCATCGGCGGCGAAGACACGCAGAGCGTCTCTCACGCGCTCGTGCAGCGCGGCATCCCGGTGGTGGGCATACCGAAAACCATCGACAAAGACCTGATGGGAACAGACTACAGCCTCGGCTTCGCCACCGCCGTCGAAGTCATAATGCAGGAGATAGGACGCCTGCGGACGACAGCCGGCTCGCACAAGCGCATATTCGTCGTCGAAACGATGGGCCGCCACGCCGGACATCTCTCCCTTCAGGGCGGCATCGCCGGCGGAGCCTGCATGATCCTCATCCCTGAAGTTGTCTTCGACATCAACAGAGTCCTCCAGATAATGGAGAACAGGAAGAAAAACGGCGCCAGATACGACATACTGGTCGTCGCCGAAGGGGCGCTGGAGAAAAAACACGGCGAGTTCAAGGACACGGACAAACACCTCGACGTCGATTTCGGCCACGTCACGCTCGGCGGAGTCGCCAAGTTCATCTCCAACAGCATCGCCAAGGAGAAGTTCGCCGAAGTCCGCTCGGTCTCGCTTAGCCACCTCCAGAGAGGCGGAGAGCCTTCTCAGATGGACGTGCGCATGGGCCGCGCTTTCGGCCTCGCTGCCGCCGAACTGGTCATCCAGCGCAAATACGGCAATATGGTCAATCTGCGCAACAACTTGATTTCATTCGTTCCTCTCACGGACGCCATCAGAAAAGACAACCATGGGAAAACGATTCTCAATCTCGTAGATGTCGAACTGGAGTATGACACCGAGCGCTATATAGCAAAAAGACAGTCGCTCGGCATGAAGATGAACTGACCGGAGCGCCTATGTCCGTTTCAGTCCGCGAAAAAATCAAAACAGGAGCCGCAGCGCTCCTGTTTTTGTTGTCCGCCTTTTTTTCGCCGGGAGTCGCGCAGGCGGATTTTTCGGACTTCTTTTTAGTCGGAGACGACATCGGCTCCGACAAGATACCCCGGTTCGGCTCCTCCCGCGTCCTAATCGTTTTCGCGATATCGGACCCGTCGTCCGCGCCGACGCGCCTGCTGGACTTGTTCAGCCTGGACGCGCCCGGCTCAACTCTGCGAGACTACTTCCGCGCCGCTTCCATTTCGCAGTACGACCCCAAGCCGGAAATAGTGTTCGTCGCCGCTCCGCGCGGCGTCGCCCCGTCCGGCTTTCCTTCGTTCAACGAAGCCAGCCCGTGGCGCGGCTTTACGATGGACATCCTTGATAGTCTCTCCTCTTCCGGCTCCTTCGTTCCCGCGGAATTTGATATAAACGGCGCGGAGGGATTGCCGGACGGATACCTTGACGGATTGATAATCATCGCGGACGGAGTGGAAGGCGCGCACGCGTTCCCCGGCGGAGTTCTCCCCGGAGCGATGTTCGGAGCGGTCGCGCCCGGCCCGTTCGCGCTCGCAGGCCCCGACGCTTCCGAGTTCGAAATCCTGCGCGCCTTCGCCCGCATGCTCGGATTCGCCCCCATCCCCGCCGGCCCGGATGGTCGCGGCGGCATCGTCCTTTCTCTCATGGGCGCGCCCGACAAAGGCATCCCTCTCATTGACGGCTACAGCCGCCTTCGCGCCGGCTGGGCGAAACCCGTGCTTATCGCCGACCCGCCCCGCCTCTTCTTTCTCCTCCCGGCCCTCGATTCCGGCGAGATATACATCACCGGAGGCGCTCATGAATTCTTCCTTGTCGAAAACCGCCGCCCAGCTTCCGGCTTCGACACCGCTCTATCCGGCCCCGGCCTCGCCGTATTCCACATCGACGAGACAAGGCTCGTCCTGCCCGGCTCCGAACCCCCGGATGGCGACCCCGTCTGGCGGCCCGTCATCATGAACAAATGGCCCGACGCCTCATACCCTTTGCAAAAAGGCCTCCCAGCGTCTTCCGACGACGCTCTTTTCAGAGACGGCGTCGTTTTTAAATCCGACTACTCCTCTCAGAACCCTCTCTCGCACAAACGTCATCCTCTCAATTCCAACTTCCACTCCGGAGAGCCTTCGGACTTCGTCATAAAAGACATCGACGTTTCGGCCCATTTCCCCATGATAACCGCCACGATGGGGATAGAATGAGCGCGCTCGGCGCGCGGTCTCATAGTCGCTGAATGGAGAATACGCAATGAACATCCCGACAGAAAAAGAAATCGCTTCGCCTGTGAACCTGTGCGACGACAGCGGCCTGCTCAACAGAGCAGCCGTCGGCTGGTCGAGAGTCCCCCTCCAGAAGGGCAACCTCAAAGGCGCTTTCCTTAGAAAAAAACGCTGGGACTACTGGTGCATAACCTCGGACGACTTCATCTTTTCCCTCACCATCGCGAACGTGGATTACGTCGGCCTGTGCTCGTTTTACATCATCGACTGCGCGAAGAAGGAAATGTATGAGAAGACAGTCGCCACCCCGTTCGGCGCGGGCGTCGAACAGGGCGAACTTGTAGACTCTCCCGCCCGCTTCTCTTGGGACCGCTCCTCCGCCTCCTTCGTCCACGACCCCTCCTCCATCCGCATGAAAGCCTTCATGCCCGGACACAAACTCGGCGACTTCTCTTGCGACCTGACCATCTCCAAACCGGCGGGACACGAAACCCTCAACGTCGTCGTCCCGTGGGACGACAGGCGCTTTCAGTTCACCTCCAAACAGAACACCATGCCAGCCTCCGGCAAAGTCACTCTCGGCGACATGACAATCGAGTTCGACGCCTCCAAGTCGTTCGCCTGTCTCGACTACGGGCGCGGCATCTGGCCGTACTCCATCTCATGGAACTGGGGCTCCTGCTCAGGCCGCTCCGGCGCGGACATCATCGGACTTAACCTCGGCGGCAAATGGACGGACGGAACCGGCTCCACCGAAAACGGCATCTGCCTCAACGGACGACTGTATAAAATCAGCGAAGAGCTTGTCTGGGAATACGACACTAAGAATTTTCTCGCCCCGTGGAAAATCCGGACTCCGCTCTCAAAAGACCTCGACCTGAACTTCGTCCCGTTCTTCAACAGGCGCGGGCACACGGACGCAGTCGTCCTCAAGATGTGCGCAGACCAGACATTCGGGCGCTACTACGGAACCGTCCGCGCCGACGGCCGCGTCGTCCCCCTCGACGGCGTCCTCGGCTGGGCCGAACACGTCGTCAACCGCTGGTAGTGTGTGCTACTTTTTATCTCCAAAATGATTTTTAACAATATTTCCATTTATTAATATTGTCAATCGGGCTTTTCTTAGCACAATTACTTTCATTTTACGTCTTTTCTTTGAAATTTTGATATGGTATATTAAAAGTGCTAAAAAGTATCGCAATAACGTTTATATTAATACGCAATTCTAAAGAAAGCCGCTTTTATGGTAGAATTAGAAAAACTCAAATTATTTTTCAACAAAATTGTTTCAGCAAATACCTTTAATTTTTCGGCAAGCATAAATCAATTATTCACTTACCTAGACAAAGAATGCGAAACCAATGTCGCTTATAAATATTACGAGGAAAACCGCAACCGTTGGAATCAATTCCTTTCGTTAATCGAAGGCAATTCCTTTTTGAATACATCTAAGGTTCCGGAAGAATATGAAGACGCAAAATGTTTCGCTTATCATATATATCGTTTAGCGGGCGAACAAAAAGATAATGGTGGTCAAATTACATTTAGAATATTTACAAATACAGATTATTTAAAAAACATAAAGGATTTTAATATTACGTATCAACAATATTTACTGGACTCGTTAATGGATATTTACAATGACTTAAATGATAAAGTAGCAAAAGAGCTAAAAGCAGAACGATATTCATTAGAAAATAA
>JAKQBV010000158.1 GCA_029573925.1 bacterium | reverse complement strand
AGAAAAAAATCCTGTGGAGAATGAACGCCGCTCCAGCCGCCGCGACCGGAATCGCAATCATTCTGAAAGTTTTCATTCTACGCGACTCCATGCGCGCCCGCCCTCAATCCCAATACCCAGTTTTCTACCCATAAACACGCTTTTTCAAACGCGCAAATTGAAATTTTACCAGTTCATCAGATACCTTACAGGCATGAAACCTTCCGCAAACTTCACTCTGGCCTGAAACCCCCTGAAGTTCGCGCAAGCGGCCACGCTGTCCGTAATCATTAACCTTGGAACTTTTGTTTTATCAAGTTGCGAGGCGTGGAGCCGCAGAAGTTTCATTTTTTCATCCATCACGTCGCCAATATCCACAAACATACGAGGTTCAAACCCGTCTGATGTGGGGACCTCGAATGCCAGCGCCATTTTCACATGCCGGGTGGCCGAAACGGCGCATTTAGCCAGCGCGCGGTGATCCTGATGGGTGTCCTCCCAGAAATTGAATAAGACCATTTCCGAAGCGGTTTTTTCAATTGTATCATCGATTATGTTAATAGCGTCGCTGTCAACCGGAATCTTGGTGTCCTCGAACCCGCCCCAGAAAAGGCCATCGGCGCCAATGAAATCAGCAACCGCCTGCTGCTCTTGCGCCCTGCAGCCGGCCGCCCCTCCCGACTCTCCCTTGGTCATCACCAGAAGATTAACCGAGTGCCCGGCTTTTCTCAGTTTGAGAAGCGTTCCGCCGCATCCGAATTCTATGTCGTCCGGATGCGCGCCTATCGCCAATACGTTCATGTTATCTCCTTCCGCTCCTAATAATTCCCGCCGCGTCTTTTCCGGCGTTAAACAATAAATCGACTATTCCCATGAACGGCTCGAAACCGCCGTGAATCTGAGGGTAAACCGGATGTTCATAATTCTGATATTCCAGTTTTAATCCCGCTTTTTCGAACAACCCCTCGTCCATGTAGTCCCTGCCGCCTGAGCCTGAAAGATAGACATCTGCCCCAACGGCGCGGCAGATGTTCACAATCCGCTCCGTGCTCAAGCCGCCCGTTCCAATCTCTCTCTCAAGCGCCACCCGCGTCCCGATCCCCATCTCTTTCATAAACCACGCCAACATCGCGGCATTTAACTCCACCAGCCTAGTCCACTCCCTGCCCATGTACAATTCTTCAAGACCCTCCATCACTTTCTTGAAATGCGGAGCCGTTGAATATGCGTGCCGGAGCGTCGCTAAATGCTTCTCTCTCCACCCTGTTCCGCCTTCTATTTCCACCTCTCCGGTCGTCTGTTCGTATTTGCCCGCCGTCGCCACCGGCACGGTGAGCCATTTGACACCCTGCCGAGTCCTGATTCTGTTTCTGTTCTGGTATTCCCTTTTCTTATATTGCACGTTATCAAGCAACACGAACAGGTCGCTCGCGTCTATTTTGTCGAAATATCCCAGCCACGGCAGATAGTGAGGCTGATGAACCGAAACTATCAAAATCAGTCACCCAATTCCTTATTTTAATTTATTCCGCCGTTTGAACAACTTTTTATATAAAATGTAATTCTGACAATATCTATCTGTAATACTTTTACAAACCGATTTTTCAGCTATTTCGACATTATCGAAATTTGCGGAAACTTTCCTATGAAATTGTGACCATAAGCACATACAAAACGGCCAATCTGTGGTATTAATACAATGTAGTTAATTTTGTTGGAACCTTGAAAAATGAATAGCAAAAACTAATAATAGATATGTTATAAATACTATTTGAAATTGGAAAGGAGACAGGTTATGAGAGGAAAGGCGATGTTTGCGGCGGCGCTTGCGGTTTGCGCGGCTATGTTCGGGTCGGCGGCGTTGTGCGCCACCGGGCCGGTGAAGATCTCGACGATGACGCGCGTGGAGTCTCACAGCAAGATGGACGACGGTTCGGGCAACTACGGCAGCGAGGTTCTCGGCTATCAGATGGTTTCTCTGTTCCGCGAGTTGGACAA
>JAKQBV010000155.1 GCA_029573925.1 bacterium | reverse complement strand
AACAGCGTGCACCAAGATGCTGCAACTGACCGAACAGTACGGGCAGATGGTCGTCGCCACCGTCGCGCCTTTTGTGCGCAGCTCCGCGGCGTAGGCGCGGGAACTCTTAAACCCGAACCCTACCCCGCTAAGCGACAGTCCGGCTACCGTCGCGCCCGAAACTTTCAGAAACGTTCTTCTGGTCAGCTTCATGTGGTGTGCTCACCCCTCTCTTTTATTTTGACTTTTCGTCAATATTGTTTTGAAACCTTTAAACCCTGCTTAACCGCCACGCTATCGTTAATCCCTATCCAACGCATAGTCGCGCGCTATCAAAAAAAGACTATAGAATACCTCGCGCCGCGAGTCAATCATTAATAATTTCTATCGCGCTTATCGTTATTATCTATGTCTGAAAAGACACATTTTGCCAAAACTGCCCGCCCGCCCTCGCCCCGCTGTTGCGGTCGGAGCGGCGTCCGGGTAAACTTATTAGCGATAGTAAAAACTTGGCTGATCAATAAAACGCCGAGGGCTTGAGGCCCGAAGGAGAACGACATGGCCGGCAGAGCGGAAGTCATAGTGATAGGAGCCGGATTGGGAGGGATGAGCGCGGGGGCGCTGCTTGCCCGCTCGGGAAGGGAAACCATCGTCTTCGAGCGCGCGTCGTTCATCGGAGGCCGCTCGCACGTCGTGGTGAAAGACGGCTTCACCCTTGATTACGGCATACACATGAACAGATTCCACTCGCGCGGCAAAATGGCGGAAGTGATGCGCGCGGCGGGCGACCGCCCTCGCTTCTTTTCCCCCGGCCCTCCAGAGGTTTTTAAAAACGGCAGCTTCTTTCCTTTCCCAAGCGCCCCTGCGGAACTGATTAAAACCGAACTTCTCTCTCCTCTTTCTAAACTATCCCTTCTCAAACTTCTGGCATGGACCGCCTTGAATAACCCCGACCGCGCCGGCGACGTCTCTCTGGCCGACGCCCTCTCAAGCATCGACGCCCCTGACGACCTTTCCGAACTCTGCGCGCTTCTGGCCTCCACCGCCCTTGCCAACCCATATCCGGAACTGGCCTCGATGAAGGAACTCAAGAAATTCCTCGAACAACTTCTCAAGAACCCGTTCGAGCCTGTGGGCTACATCAAAGGCGGCTGGAACGGCTTCTTCGACCTGATGAAAAAGAACATCGAAAGCAACGGAAAGATATTGACTCGCCGGAAAGTGGAGCGGGTCGTATTCAGCAAAGGTCGCGCAACTGGCGTCGAGTCGGACGGCGAGAAGTACGAATGCGACGCGCTAGTGTGCGCCGTCCCGTTTCAAGACGCGCTGAAAATCATCGACGCAAAACACATGTCGCCGCCTCTGGTCGAATACGCGAAACGGGTCGAGCCGACCTGCGGCGTGGTGGTGGACTTCGCGCTCAGCCGGCCTGTGTCCGACAAAAGCGGCCTGATACTCACTCCCGACCCGGTCACGATGGGCTGCCTGATTTCCAATGTCGATCCCTCGCTTGCCCCTGCTGGCAAACAACTCGGCACGTGGCTTCAGTTTATTCCCGCCTCTCGCGCCGACGACAAAGAATTCGTCAAAAAGACACAAAAAGAGTTGCTCGACCTCATCGGGCGCGCGCTGCCCGGCGTGTGGGACGCCTGCGAATGGAAACGCGAGCTTTTCACCCCGGTCGTTGACGGCGCGATGCTCAAGGTCGGTCAGACTTGGAACGAGCGCGCCCCCCTCGTCTCCCCGGAAGTCCACAACCTGTTTTTCGCGGGCGACACCACTTGCGGCGTCGGCGCAGGCGGCGACATCGCTCTCGACTCCGCGCTCCGCGTCTCCAAACTTGTCAGAAAATATCTTAGAAAATAAAACCGTCGGCGCGCCCCGACGCGCGCCACGCACAGGAGGATTCAAAATGCCTATCGATGTCGAAAAAGCAATGTCCGCCCCGATATCCCCTATGGAGTTTGAGTACGATCAGGACAAAGTGATACTGTACGCCCTCGGCGTCGGCGCGGGAGTTCCCCCGACGGACAAAGACGAATTGAAGTTCACCTATGAAAGCGGGCTGAAGGCGCTTCCCACTTTCGGCGTCGTGCCACCGTTCGCCTCTCTTATGAAGATAGTCGGCCACCCCGGCCTCAAGTTCAACCCGATGCTTCTGCTCCACGGCGAACAGTATCTGGAAATCCGCAAAACTCCTATACCGGTGAAAGCCAAGACGATTAACAAACCCGCAATCAAAGCCATATACGACAAAGGCAAGGGCGCGGCCCTCCTTCTGGAATGCGTCACCGAAAACGAGAAGGGCGAAGAGCTTTTCTACAACGTGTTCACCCTGTTCCTTCGCGGCGAAGGCGGCTTCGGCGGCGACTCCGGCCCGAAGGTCGAGTTCGCTCTGCCCGACCGCGCCCCGGATAAATCTGTCTCTCTGAAAACGCTCCCCCAACAGGCGATTCTCTACAGGCTTTCAGGCGACAAAAATCCGCTTCACATCGACCCCGGCTTCGCCACCATCGGCGGCTTCGAAAAACCTATCCTCCACGGCCTCTGCACTTTCGGCCACGTCGGTCGCGCCGTCCTTCTGGCATTCTGCGGCAACGACCCCGCCAAATTCAAAAGCATCAACGTCAGATTCGCCAGCCATGTCTTCCCCGGCGAAACCATCGTCACCGAAATGTGGCAGACCGCTCCCGACACCATCCTTCTCAAAGCTAAAACCGCCGAACGAGGTCTGGACGTCATAACCAACGCCACAGTGAAACTCAACGTCTGAAATATTAAGCAAAGACAAAGCTAATGCTAAGGATTAAGGGAAAACTTTTGAAAAAGTTTTCCCTTAAAATCCCTTTCAAAATCTTTCATGCCAGCGCCAAATGCGGAGCTTCGCTTCCGCATTCGGCGCTTATCTTGGAAAAAGATATTGGCAGCGTTTTCTATGAGAATCTTCTTCTTGAACATCTTCACAGGAGCGACAGGACGCGACGCGCCAGCGTCGCGTCCTGTCGCGCATTGAAAAGTTTGAAGGATTTTCAAGGAAACTTTTCAAAGTTTCCTTGAACCGCCGGAGGCCCTTTAAAAGCATGTCGATTAAGGGAAAACTTTTGAAAAAGTTTTCCCTTAATATCCCTTTCAAAATCTTTCATGCTAGCGCCGATGTCGCGGCTTCGCCTGCGCCATCGGCGCGTATCAGCGAAAAGATATTGAGAAAGGGTTTTCAGAGGAATCATGTTCATAAACGATTTTACATAGGTCGTCGCGAAGAGGCACGCGACAGCGCGCCCTTCGCGACGACCATTGAAACGTTTTGAAGAGATTCCAAAGAGAAACTTTTTCAAAAGTTTCTCTTTGGCCGCCGGAGGCCAACACACACCCGCTTTGCATTTTTTTATGCGTTATTTAATATCGCGAAGATAGTCGTCCACATTGATTACGTGTTGTTTCAGTTGCGGGCTGCCAGAAACCACGAGCGCCCAGTCGCTTTCCCCTTCGACGCGGGCGAAGTAGCAGGCGAACACAGCAGGCCCCGTTTTCCTTTTTTCGTCAACGCCCCGGTCGAACTGATAGTGGATGTGCGGGAACATCGATATCCCGCTGTTTCCCACCTTGCCCAGTTCCCCGCCCCGCTCCACCCGGTCTCCGGGCGACACTCCCACCGAGCCGTTCATGAGATGATACACTAGGCTCACTTCGTCGTTTTCGTGCCTTACCGCCACGAAGTTCGCCCCCTTCATGTCAGTCGTCAGCGGACGGTGATCCGGCTGGCTGTTTTGCGCTTTGACAACCGTGCCGGGAGCCGGAGACACCGCCGGAAGCCCCCACGCGAAATAATTCTCGTTCTTGTGCGACGCCCCCTTCTGCATCTGCCCGTCCCTCATCACCACGAAATCCCATGCGTATTCGTTGGATGTCCCGACGATGTGAGAAATGCTCCCCCGGTTGCCCTGCGCCACATAGTAAGCCCCCCGGAACGGAAGACTCAGAGCCGTGCTTTGCCCTGTCGCCGAACTGGCCTCGATTACTGGCAGAAAACCGTCAGAGCCGACCTGCTGCCCCTTCTTAAAAACCTCGAAGAGCGTTTTCGCGTCCTCCAGCGTCAGCGCGTCCAGAAACTCTTTTATCAGAGGATACTTATTTTCCCGCGCCCATTTGGCCATCCTGTTCAGCGCCTCGCGGGACTCCAGCCTCATGAACCCCTCGCTGAACACAATCCTGTCCAGATGCCTAGCGAAGCTCTTCGAGACGTTCTCCATCTCGACCATTAATTGCGAATCGTCAAACGTGTAATAAGGACGCGCTGCGCGCGCAGGAGCCGTCGCGCCCGCCGTCGCCAACACACACATCGTTATCGCAAGAAGTATTCTCTTCGCGCCGAGCAGCATATCCAACCCCCGGTCGCAGTCCGCCCTAGTCCGCATTTTTCACTACTGCGGGCCAGCGGCGCCCGCCACTTTCGCTGAATATTCATATTCTCTGGAGAATTATACCATGACTGAAAGAGATGAATCTTAATTCAACTTAGAAAAAATCTTCAAACCCTCATCTTAGTTTGCAAATGAAAGGAAACGCCTAGATCGCGAAGCGGTTAGACGTTGAATCTGAATTGGAGGATGTCGCCGTCGTGAACGATGTAGGTTTTGCCTTCGAGGCGGAATCGTCCGGCGTCTTTGGCGCCTTGAAAGCCGCCGGCGGCTACGAAGTCGTCGTAAGCGGTGGTTTCGGCGCGGATGAAGCCGCGGGCGATGTCGGAATGGATTTTTTCGGCGGCGGTAACGGCGTTGTCGCCGCGGCGGATGGCCCAAGCGCGGCATTCGTCGTCGCCGACGGTGAAAAAGACGATGAGGCCGAGGCGGTCCCAAGCGAGGCGAAGGATGCGGTCGCGGGCGGGTTCGGAGATGCCGAGGCCGGACATGAATTCGGCGCGTTCGGAGTCGTCCAGTCCGGCGATTTCCATTTCGAGTTTTCCGGCGAGGGCGATGACGGGGGGAGCCGGGGCGGGAAGCGCTGAGCTGACGCGGTCGGCTTCGGCGGGGTCGCCCGCCGAGTCGTCGCCGACGTTGACGGCGGCGATGATGGGTTTGAGAGTGAGGAGGCCGTAGTTGCGGACGATGGAAAGGCGCTCTTCGTCCGCGCCGTCGACGGCGAACGCGCCGTTTTCTTCGAGGGCGGTTTTCACTTCGAGGAGGAATTCTTTTTCGCGTTCGAGTTTTTTTCTTTCGTCTTTGGATGATTTTGAGAAAGACTCGTCGATGCGGGAGAGGCGGCGCTCGACGACTTCGAGGTCGGCGAAAGCGAGTTCGAGCATGAGGGATTCGATGTCGCGGGCTGGGTTGACGGTGTCTTCGGGGTTTGGGACTGATTCGTCGTCGAAGCCGCGAGCAACGAACAGGAGGGCGTCGCAGGAGCGGAGGGAGGCGATGTGCTTGGCTGGGAAGCCCTTTTCGCCTTGACCTTTGCGGAAGGGGGCGAAGTCCATGACTTTGAGTTCGACGTGGGTTTTCTTTTTCGGTTTGAATTTATCCGCGAGGAAGTCGAGTCTGGGGTCTGGAACTTTGACGACAGCCATGTTGGCCTCGCCGGAGGAGCCGGAGAAAGAGGCAGTCTGAGCGGCGGCGCCGGTGAGGGCGTTGAAGACGGTGGTTTTGCCGGAATTTTCCCAGCCTACGATTCCCAGAATCATGATGAGTCTCCTTTTGCGCGGGGGGACAGCGCGCGCCCGACAACGCACTTTAGCGCCGGGACGCCGTGTTTTCAACCCGAAGGAGGCGATTGCCCCCGGATAGAAGAAGAGACGCGGGCGGACGGGGAGCGGGTTGCGCGCTTGCGGCGCGGCGAATAGAATTCAATCATGAAGCAGGCTGGGGAGAAAGAGTTCAGGTTGTCGATATACCGGCGTCTGGGGTATCCGGCGGCGGGGCTGGCCGTGCTAGCGGCGGCGGCCTTTCGCGCCAAGACAACCGGCGACGGCGACGCGCTCCGGGCCGCCTGCGTAGTGGCGTTTTTCTCGGCGATGGCCGGGGTTTACCTTCAAAGCATATTGCTGCGCGTGGGCGAATCGGAGATTTTCCTCAGATGGCCGTTGATGGGCGCGCGGCGGATATCGTGGGACGAGATAACGAGGGTGCGCAGGTCGTCAGCCCCGCCGGGCCGCGACTTCTTCATCGACCTTTACGCGTCTCCGGACGTTTCGATTCAGTTTAATCCTTTCGTGTTTGAAAAACCCGGCGAGATAATAGAAGAGTTAAACAAGCATCTGAAGTTTGATCTTATTCGAGACGAGCCGGGGGATGGAAAGGTGGAGCCGGGAGAGATAGCGCTGGCGGCTGAGCCGGCTGTGGCGCAACGGCCTCTGTGGGCGCTGCCGATTCTGATATGCGTCGCGGCAGCTATCGCCCTGTATTGCCTGCTGTCCTGAAACGCAACGCGAGATAAATGCTGATTTAATGATTATTTATAAGTTTGCGGGGAAACCATTTTTTTGCAAAAAACAGGTTTCCCCGCGCCCCTTCCGAAAAAAACTCCCGGCGCCGATTTTGTTGAACTTCGTTCAACACAAAATCGGCTCTTGAGCATTTGTGTCGCTATAGGCGTTGGGAGAAAAAGCGGCCCCTACAGGGCGTCCTCGACTTGGAAGCTTATCTCGGACGCCTGAAAAATCTGCCATAGGGGGATAGGCATGCGGCCATCGCGGACGGCGGAGGCGAACTCGTCGAGTTCTTCCTTGTGGCCTTTTGATTTTTCTTTTAGAGAGAAGCCCTGAGCTTTCGCGCCCGCGACTTCCAGACGCTCGTAGTCAAAAAGGGAAATGACTTTTCCGTCGAAATAGATGTCCATAGATTCCTTCGGGTGGTCGGTCGAGCCGAGGGAGGCATACGTCAGGGTGGCGAGGGAACCGTCCTCGAATGAAATGGTTGCGACGAAGTTTTCGGAGGGGGAGCAGAAGTCCGGGAGAGGGCGGACGGGGGTGGCGGACACCTTAGCCGCGCGGCTGTTTGTGAGGAACGTGAAGAGGTCGTAAATGTGGCACGCCTCGCCGATGTTGCGCCCGCCGCCCTGCTCTCCGTTGGCCCAGTGGCCTTGAGGCAGGCGGCCCGCGTTCATCCGGTAGTTGATAATCATCGGGCCTGTCCTTGCGGCAAGCAGTTCGGAGCATCGGCGCGAGAACGGGGAGAACCGCCTGTTGTAGCCCGTCATCAGGATGGGCCGGGGAGAGCCGTCTTCGGCGGAGTAGAATTCGCGGATTTTTTCAAGTTGCGGCCTGTCAATAGCGGTCGGTTTTTCGACGAAGACGTGTTTGCCCGCTTCGAGGGCGGCAAGGGCGAGAGGAGCGTGGGAGTCGTGGCGGGTGGCGATTACTACGGCGTCCACCGCAGGGTCGGCGAGAGTTTCGCGGCAGTCCGTGGTCGAATATTCCGCGCCGAACTGTTTTGCGACGGCGGCGGCCTCGTGCCCTTTGGTGGAAACGACCGCTTTGAGAGCCAGCTTGTCCGGCATGGAGCGGATAATCGGCAGATGGACGGCTTTAGCGAAAGAGCCGGAGCCGATGAGCGCGACTCGGACGGCTCCCGGCCCGGACGGCTTGTGCGCCGGGTTAGGAGTTTTGCGCGCGGGCGCGTGCTTCGCTTCTGCGCCGGGATACGAAAGCAGAACCATCATCGGGCGGTTCTCCGCCGCGCGCAGCGATTCGTACGCCGCCGCCGCGTCGTCCACCGGGAACTCGGCGGATATCAGCGGGTCGATGTCGAGCGCGCCGGACTCCATGAGCCGGAGGCACTCGGACATGTTGCGGTTTTCCGTCCAGCGAACATAGCCGATGGGATAGTCTAGGCCTTTGTCCTCGTACTGCGGGTCGTAGCGGCCGGGGCCGTAAGAGGAGGATATGAGAAAATCGATTTCCTTGCCGTAGAAATCCTCGCGGACCAAGTTGAGGCCGACGTCGCCCACAAGGACAACGCGGCCTTTTTTGCGGCACACATTGAAGGCGTTGGAAACGATGTCGTTGGAAGAAGAGGCGGCGGTAATAATGGCGCCGTCCGCGCCGTGCCCGGCGGTGAGACGGATCGTTTTTTCCACAAGGTCTTCTTCAGCCGGGACGACGCCGGAGAACATGCCGCAGGCGAGAGCCAGCCGGACGCGTTCGGGGGCGAAGTCCGCGCCGATGACGCGGCAGCCGGACGCTTTGAGCAGTTGGGCCGTTAGCTGTCCGAGAATGCCGAGGCCGATGACAACGAAGGTTTCGCCCAGCGTCGGCGCGGCGCGGCGAACGCCTTGCATGGCGATCGAGCACAGCGTGACCGCGCTCGCGCGCCTGATGTCTAGGCCGCCGGGAACGAGGACGGCGAGATTGCGGGGGACGCAGATGAATTCGGCGTGATGGGCGCACTGAGCGCCCGCGCACGCCACCATGTCGCCGGGAGCGAATTCGGAGACGCCCTCGCCGCGCGCGACCACCACCCCTGCGGCGGAATATCCGGCTGGGGAATCGACTGACAGGCGGTCGGAAACGAAGCTGCGGGCCGCGCCCACGCCCTCCCGCAGAGCCATGCCGAGGACTTTGGCGGCTTTTTCAGGTTGACGCAACGCGCGTTTCACCAGCGGCTCGCCTGCGGACGCCGCTAGGCCGCTCATCTCCGTTCCTGCGGATATGCACGAATATGAAACTCTGACCAGAACGCAGCCGGGCCGCGCCTCCGGCGCCGGGACTTCCCTGACCACCGCCCCGCCCTGCGACATGAAAACCTGTTTCATTTTTCGGAACCTCCGACCAGCGAGAGTGTGCCCGGCTTATTGCGCTCGCCCCGCGCGACGCGGCGCGGCGGCGCGCGGACGCTCCGGCGGGCCTCACGCGAACCATTTGTGGAACGTGTAGAAAGAATGAGTCTGCGTGAACCCCATCTGCTGCCATGTCTTTAAAACCGGGATAGTGTTTATCAGAGTGGAAGCGGAGAGTTTTTTCAGATTGTTTTCGGCTCCCCACAAAATAGCTCCGGCGGTGAGCGACTTGAAGACGCCTTTGCCCTGAGCGTCAGGAGAGACGCAGCCGAGAGTCCACTCCGCCGAATCCGGCCCGGCCATCTTAAGGGAGCTGAAGCCCATTACTTTTCCGTTTATATCGGCGACCAAGACCTCGTCGGCCAGTTCCGCGCGGCAAGAGCGGGTGATCCAAGAACTGTACGCCTCGGAACATTTGTCGTCGTCAAGCCGTTCGTCGGCGTGATAGTGTCCGTAATAACCGCTGAAAGACTGCCGCGCGATGAGTTGGATGTCGGGCAGGTCGTCCAGCCGGGCGGGTCTCGCGACAGCCTCTCCGGAAAAGGAGGGCAACGGCGTCGAACCGTAAAAAAAAGACAGGTAAAGAAGCGTGTCCATTAGGAGGAATCCCCGCTTCTCCATTTCCTGAGCGGCTTTAATGTCGGCAGTCGGCGATCTGGCTATGAGGAATTCAACGTCGTTGCCGGAGCAAAACGCCATCATGTGGTCAATATTTTCGAGGGAGACCATCTCGGCGCGCGCGGTTTTGCAGCCGAACCGCTCCATCTCCGGGGCCGACAGAAAAATTCTGTACTCTTCAGCGTTCATCTTGATTCGGGGAGCCCTCTCCTCCCGCCGTCTCGCTTATGGCGTAGGTGGGATATCCGGCGGTTCTGAAATGCACTCTCGAAATGTACTCGCCGATGATGCCCAGCGCGAAAAGTTGCGCGCCTGAGAAAATTGCTATTATGGACGCGAGGAACGGGAATCCGGGGATGCTCCCGCCTGAAATCATGTAGCGTATCAGCACATAGGCCAGCACCAGAACGCCGAACACCGTGAAGGAGAAGCCTATCATGCTGGCGATCTGAAGGGGCCACACGCTGAAACCGGTGAGCATGTCGAGAGCGTGGTTCAGGAGTTTTCTGAAGGTATAGTTGGATTTGCCGCCGAGCCTCGGAGCGTGCTCGACGACCTCTGCCGCGTACTTGGAAGCCCCCCAAGTCAACAGCATGTCCAGAGACACCGAAGGGCCGATGTAGCCCTCGAACGCCTTCCTAAGGACCGTTCTGAACGCCCTGAACGCGCTTGCCTCCGAAGCCGTCCGTTCGGCTGTGGCTTTTCTCAAGATTAACCTTATCAGCTTCGACGCCAGTTTTCTGGAAACGCTGTGCTTTGAGACGACCGGGCGGCCGTACACAACATCGAAGCCCTCATCCAGTTTTTCGATCAGCTTGTGAAGCTCTTCCGGAGGGTGCTGAAGGTCGTCGTCCATCGTCACGGTGATGGAGTAATTCGCTTTTCTGACGCCGCACAACAGGGCGTTGTGCTGGCCGTAGTTGCGCATAAGATTGATGCCGGTTATCCAGCCGTGTTCGGCGGCGGCCTCGCGGATTTTTTTCCAGCTTCCGTCCGCGCTTCCGTCATTGACCAGTATCAACTCATATTCGCGGCCCAGCGCGTCGAGCGCCGCGCGCGTCCGGGCAATCAGCGTATCGATCATTCCCTCGCTGTTATAAACAGGAACGACTACGGAAACGCCTTTTCTGAATCCTTCGATTTGTATTCCGCTAGTTTTCAATGGCAGGCCGACGTCCGTTGTGAATATTCTTCTATGAAAAAAATAACTTAAAAACACAAAACAGGCAACACCGAAGCGCAATTGACCGCCGGGGCGGCGCGGAGCGCCTCCGAATTGCTTTTAGCAGTCCCCGATGTTAATATCTCTTTAAATCTGCTCGCGGCTTTCATACTCGCGAAAATCTCGCGAAAAAGATGCCGCGGCGGCCGGGATCCGGGATTGAAAACTGAAGTCGCCGACATAAACGCCCGCAGACGCGGACTAGGAGCGGGCGGGGTCTTGT
>JAKQBV010000140.1 GCA_029573925.1 bacterium | reverse complement strand
ATAATCTTCATCACCTGACGGCCCTTGTCGAAGGTCTGCCTAAGCGCGGATATCACGTAAGCCAGAACGCCGACATACTTTTTGATTTTGGGATTGACCTGATAGGCAATCTTCGCCTCGATGCCGATGCCGAGCATCCAGATGTAATACCTTTCGCCCACTTTGCCGACGTCCACTCGGACCGGGATTCCTTCCAGCACGTTCTTGGTGGCGATCTGGATGTCGGAAGAGATTTTCATCTCGGAGCAGAACACGTTGGTGCTGCCGTTGGGGATAATGCCCATGCGCGCCCCGGAATGAGCCAGCCCGTTGGTGACTTCGTTGACCGTGCCGTCGCCGCCGGCCGCCACAACCGCATAGTATTCCCCGGTCTTCGCCGCCGCCGCAGCCAGTTCCGCCGCGTGCATCGCCCGCTCGGTTATTCCGAAGACGACTTCTATCCCCGGCTCATGCGTCTTGAACCACTTTTCAATCTCCTGTTTGGAAAAATCCAAACCTCTGCGTCCGGCCTTGCCGTTTAACACCACATAAACTTTTCTTCCCATGACTCACCTTTCGCTCTGTTTATTTCGTCGCGAATAGACGATAAAACATTCAAAAAATTACTGTCCTATGGCATTTCAAATTTAAATATACTAATGAAATGGGGGTTAAATCAAGAGAAAAATAAATTTTTCGACCGCTTCAAAGCTTGGCGGAAAGCATTCTAAGGGCTTCCATGCTTTCAATCAGGCGCCTGTCGATGATGTAGATTTCGTTCCTGTCCGGATTTTTCAGGCAGAAGCGGTCTCCGCCCGGAGCGCCGATTGTGAATGTCTTTTTTTCGCCGTTCGAGTATCCGAATTCGAGAGAATAGGCAGGGTTGTTCAGACCGCACGAGGCGGCGTCCGAAGGCTCGGCAAACCCGGTGGCTTCAGAAAATTCCAGCGCGGACATCAGGTCGAGCGCCTCTTTTGCGCACTCTTTTTCCGTCGCGCCGGATATTCGCCAATCAAGGGCGGCGACCGCCTGTTCTTTCTCCCCGCCGCCGGGTTTTCCTCTTTCGCACGACGCCGCAGCCGCGCCGAGCGTGGCCGTGACACGCAGTATTTTGTCCCTTTCGAGCGGCTCCGTGAGGCTTTTGTCCCTCAGTCCGTCGGCGGTAACCTCCAGACTCTTTATCGTGTAGGACGAAATGAGATAAACGGAGTCGCCGCCGGAGCGCGCCGCATAGAAGTTGCCGCCCACAGGCGCGGCGTCGCCGACAACAATTTTTACGGTTTGACCGCCGTCCAGAGAGATATCCGCTTCGAGCCGGGGACTGTCCAGACCGAACATGGAGGCGTCTTCCATTTTCCCGGCCACCCCCTCGGCTTTAATCTCGCGCAGGGCGTCTAGGAGCGAATCGACAGCGAGTTTGTTCGTCCGCGCGGCCACAGGGCTTGCCAGCCGCCACTCGCCTTTTTTCTTTTCGATTCTTAAAACCTCGCCGCCGAACACTATCCTCAGCGAAACGGCTTTTTCGGCGTCGATTTCCGCCATGACCGGTTTTTTCGCTTCGTCCGCGCGCTCTTTCCGAGATGGCCCTCTCTCCATGAAATATACATAAGACGCAAGGGCCAGAAAAAGCGCGGAGGCTACGGCTGTCGCGGTGAACCTCTTCATTTTGACCGCCTCCTGAACCATATCCAAGCGCCCGTCGAGGCGAGAACAAGCGGAATAAGAGCGACGCAGATGATAAACAGACTGCCCCGCTGTTGAGCCGTCATTTCGAGCGGCCTGAAGTCCACCGGGCGCGGCCTTATCACAATCATATCTTCCTCGCCCGCCAGCCATGCCGTCGAGTTCATGAAAAGGTCCGCGTTCCCTGTTCCGCCCATAAGCTGCTTGATTATTCCGTCCATTGAAACGAGGGAATTCGACGGGAAATCCGCGTCGCCGAAAACTACGATACGGGTCGAAATTTCGGGCGCGGATTCGGCGCTTTCTTCTGCGTCTTCATCTTTATGCGCTTCTTTTTCGAAGGGTTTCGGCTCTGAGAGTTTTTCCGCCGCCGCTCCGATGGACACCGGCCCTTCCAAGTCCGCCGATTCATTGAACGCGGGACGCGCCGTCTTCAGGTCGGTTTCTCCCCAACCCTTCGAGGTGGTTTTCAACAAAGAAAGCGTCTCTACGCCGTCCCGCGTGGAACCGATGGGAGAAACACTTCTTGCCCCCTGAAGCGTTACTGTCAATTTAGATTCGAGCAGTTTCGAGGTGATTTCGTGCGGCATAAGTTCGGGAATGGGAGCTAGCGGGTCTTCTCCGAAAAATCTGCCGGGGTCGATTACCACGTCGTTGCCGACGGAGATGCCCCACTCGGCAAGCAGCGGCTCAAGTCCGGTTTCGACCGCTGGTTCCAGAAGAAAAAGCGCGCGACCGCCGTTTGTGAGATATTCCCTTATCGCCACAATTTCCAGATGCGGGAACATCTTCCGTGGCCCTAGAACGCCTATCGCCGCGCATTCGCCGGGAATCTTCTTGTCCACCGCCATATTTATCGTCTTGACTATGAAATTTTCGCCTTCCAGCATCCCGCCGACCGCGCCGTAGTCCCCGCCCCCGGAGCCGTCTATGTCCCCTTCGCCGTGCCCTTCGACGAAACAAAGCGTCTTCTGCTCCTTCGATGTCAGCGCTATGACCGCGTTGGTGAACGCCTGTTCGCCGGTGAATTCCGGAGGGGCCTCTCCGCCGTAAGGGTCGTAGCTGAACTTGAATATATCCGTCATGCCGACGTTTTTTCTTTTTTCGCCCGCAATGAACACCACGCCGTAATCGGAGACATTAAATTTTCTGGCCTCTGCGGGCCTCGCTGCTGGGTCTATCATCTCGAACCTGAACTTCGGAGACACCCTTGAATACTCTTTCAATATGTCTTCTATCATCGACGCGGGAATCGACCCCGTCTCAAAAAAAGCCTTCGCCTCGACATCCGCTTCGAGCGTGCGAAGAACCGCCGTCGTCTTGTCCGATAGAGTGTTCAAGCCCATCTCGGAGAAATCTTTGCGGATCGGGTTTCGGGCCGCCACGTAATAAGCCATAAAAGCGATGCCCACCGCCAGAAAAGTCAGAACCGCGGAATTTATTCTATTCACAGACCTTTTTTTCACTTTAACGGTCCTCCTAAAATCTCTTTGAATCAAGCCTTCTCGCCGTGAAGAAAAGGAAAAGAAGGATGAACGCTACGTAATAGACGACGTGGGTAGAGTCGATGACGCCCTTTTCGAAATCGAAATAATGGTCGAGAACGCCCGCCGTTTCGAGAACGGAAGAGAGAGCCTTGGCGACCGCCTCCGCCGCCGCCGAGCCTGTGAAACTCGCGGCCAACGCGTCCACCGCGCTCTGGGCGGCCCTGATGACAATCAGCAGCAGAGCCAGCCCGAAAGCCGACACCGCCGCCGCCGGCTGGCTTCGCGTGAGCGACGAGCAGTAAACCCCAAGCGACGCCAGCGCCCCGGACAGCAGCAAAAGCCCGGCATACCCCGTCAGCGCGGGTCCCCAGTCCGGGTCGCCGTATATCCCGATTATCAGCGCGTACTGTCCGGACAGCGCGATTATCGCCCCCGCCAGCGCCATGACCGCCATGAACTTCCCCGCCACCAACTGCCCGGACGTCACCGGCGACGTCATCAGAAGCTCGTCCGTGCCGGACGCGAATTCCTCCGCGAACGACCTCATCGTCAGAAACGGCATGATGAAGATAAGCATTGTTGCTATCAGCCCGAACGCGCCTCTCATGCTCGCCTCTTCCATGCCTGCCACGAGCAGGAACGACGACACGCAGAAAAACACAGCCATGACGACATACGCGAGCGGCGACATGAAAAGCGATTTGACATCTTTTTTAAATATGTAGTAAGCGTTACTCATCGCTTGATGCCTCCTCGTCGGCGGTCAGTTTGATGAAGACGTCTTCCAAAGAAATGGAGTCGCGGGACAGTTCGAGCAGAGTCCATCCGGAAGCTGCGGCCTTGTGAAAGATAGGGCCGCGAGCGTCGAACCCCGCGCGACAGGAGACGGTGAAACGCTCCGAACCCGGAGCGACCTCCGGCGCAGGCTCAACCCCATCCACCCCGTCGATGGACAGGAACGCTTGAGCGGCTTCGCCGGGCTTGGCCCCGGCGACCTCCACTGTCAGCGCGTCGCCGCCCCTCAGCCGCCGCGCTAGACCCTCCTGCGTGTCCACCGCCGCCACCCTGCCCTCGTTCAGTATCACCACCCTGTCGCACGTCGCGCTAACTTCCGTCAATATGTGCGAGCTTAACAATATCGTGTTCGTCTCGCTCAGTTCCTTAATCAGGTTTCGTATCTCGATTATCTGGTTCGGGTCCAGCCCGACCGTCGGCTCGTCCAATATGAGAACATCCGGGTTGTGAATCATCGCCTGAGCCAGCCCGACCCTCTGCCGGTATCCCTTTGAAATGTTCCTTATCAGCCTCCCGGCCACATCCGCGACGCCTGTGCGCTCCATTACCTCGTCCGCTCGGGACGCGCGCGACTGTCTGGGAACTCCTTTTATCTCTGCGGCGAACAAAAGGTAGGACTTGACTGTCATATCGTTGTAGAGGGGAGGGATTTCAGGCAGATAACCGAGACGGCGTTTCACAGCGACGGGAGATTCGGCAATATCCATGCCGTCCAGCAGAACGCTTCCGTCGTCGGCGGGCAGATAGCCCGCCATGATCCGCATCAGGGTGGTCTTTCCGGCGGCATTGGGGCCGAGCAAGCCGAGCGCTTCGCCCTTTTCGAGCCGGAAAGACACCCCGTCCACCGCCCTCAGCCCGCCGTAGTTCTTTGTGACGTTCTTTACTTCCAGCATGGCCTTCCTCCGTCAAATCTATGAAAAACACATCGAAAATAATTTGCGCCAAACACTCCGTCATAAAACCGACGGATGGAATTATAGCCGAACGCGCTGAAAATATTCCCTGCCCTTCATCATTTTTTGCTCCTTCGCTCCCGCCTACGCGCCGCTTTTTAATTCTCTTTCGACAGTTTTCGCAGTCAACTTGTTCCGAACGCTTAATGTTTTTCGATTTTTTCAATATAATATTTTACGTTAAGCAAGGAGAATGATTATGAAAAAACGTCTGATTTGTCTGGGCCTCGTTGTGATTTTCTCCGTAGTCGGACTTTATTCAGCCATTCATCTGGCGGAAATACACTATAAAAAACCGCATCACCAGTTAATGCTCATAGACACCCTGCCCTTCATGGAAAAGTGGTTCCCGAGGGATCAGGTAGAGGCGGCGGTGAAAAGTCTGGAAGTTCTTGCAGACGTTAACACGATAAATCCGTTCGACAATCCGGATTTCGACCCATACGCCGCCGCTATGAACGCGCCTGCGGCGACAGAAAAGTTCGTCCCGCAGGAATCCTGCGACATTTCAGAAACGATAAGCTGCACAAAAGTGGACGACAGCGATTATTCAAAAATCGCCGGGCTGGCCGTGAGCGTGTACGGAATAATCGGATACATCCTTCTCATCGGCCTTGTGATAATCCACGCCGCGCGCCGCATATCAAGGTCGGACGTTTTCGTATTCATACTCTGGAAAGGCGCGTGGCTAGGCGTTCTTTTCTCAATTTACCTTACCATCATCGAAGCCTTCTTCATCAAGAGTTTCTGCCCGTACTGCTTGGTATCCGCAGCGGCAATGCTCGGCATTTTCATCTGCATGATAGCAGGATTCGGCTTTGAGCCTTTGAGGATGTTCCTTCGAGGAGAAATATTCCCGGCATCCCTGTTCATCAAGAAAAAACAAAGCTGAAAACGCGCCCGGCAATTCATAGCTTGTGTCGCCAATAAAACAAACGTGCAGAAGACGATTTTACGAGAACGAAGTTCCGTAAAATCGGCGACCAAGAGTTTTTTTTGGAAGGGGCGCGGGGAAACCTATTTTTTGCAAAAAAATGGTTTACCCGCACAAATATTCAAAAAATCTTTAAGCTCCCGCATCAACAATAATGACCGGGCGATTGATTTTTTCCTTCCATGACTTCAAAATGAGACTGCCATAAAAAATACGGAGCGGTTATCATGTCAAATTTTCACGGCAGTTTCATCCTCGTGCTGCACACCCACCTTCCTTGGGTAATGTACCATGAAGATTTGCAGGAAGGCTGGCTCATGGAAGCCGTCGCCGAAACCTACATCCCTCAGTTGCTGTCTCTTCGGCGGCTGGTGGCCGAAGGCATTTCTCCCAAAATTACCTATACTATGTCTCCCGTCCTCGTGGAGCAGTTAAAGCTCGGCCATTTCAAAGAGAGGTTCAAAACATACTGCCGGTCCAAGATAGATGCCGCCAGAAACGACCGCGAGAACTTCAAGTCCAATTCCGAGCCGCATCTGGCATATCTGGCCTCCCGGTGGGAAGAATACTACTCGGCGACTCTTGAGACGTTCACGAAGGAATTTGCCGAAGACATCCCCGGAGCGTTCAAAGCATTAAAGGACGCCGGGCATATCGAACTGATGACGTGCGGCGCCACCCACATGTATTTTCCCGCCGCAGCCGAGGACACTTCAATTCAGGCTCAGGTGCGCACGGCGGTCGAGTCCCACGTCGTTAGTTTCGGCTCCCAGCCGAAAGGAATGTGGCTGCCCGAATGCGGCTATCGGCCCGCATGCAAGTGGGCCCCTCCCGTCGGCTCAAGATTCGGCGAAATTCCCTACTCCCGCAAAGGCGTTGAGGAGTTCCTCAGCGAGGCCGACCTCAATTACTTCATCATCGACAACCACCAGTTAATGAAAGCCCACCCGTCCGATTTCGTTAAAGACCCCTTCTTCGCGTACAGGGCGGCGGGAGCTCAGACGCCCAAACAGCCTGTCTCCGTTTTCGCGCGCGACATACAGCTTTCCCTACAGGTGTGGAGGCACGAAGTCGGATACCCCGGCGACGGCTCATACCTCGATTTCCACAAAAAACACTCCGACGGCCGCCTACGGTACTGGAAAATCACTCACACCAAAGCCGATATGGCGTACAAAGACTACTATTACCCCGACGACGCCCTCGACCAGAAAGTAATCGAACACGCCGGACACTACAAAAAACTCATCGCCGACAGCCTCAAGGCTCATTACGACCACACCGGAACCGCCTCAATGGTCCTCACAGCTTTCGACACTGAACTGTTCGGCCACTGGTGGTTCGAGGGGCCTCAGTTCCTCTACAACGTTATTAAGTGGATTAACAGCGACCCCGAAATCAGGACGGAGACCTGCTCGGAATACCTCGCCAGAATGGAATCGAAGGCGGACGTCTATCTGCCCGAATCCTCTTGGGGAGCCGGATACGACTCGTCAACTTGGATAAACGAGAAAATCGCTTGGATAATTGACCGCGAATGCGACGCCGAACGGGATATGCAGAATCTTGCCCGCGAGTTTTTCCACACCACCGACGAGGAGCTTATCAAAATCCTCAAACAGTGCGCGCGCGAGATGATGCTTCTTTCTTCCTCCGACTGGAAGTTCATGATAACCAACAGCAGCGCGGCAGACCACGCGGAACGGCGCGTCGGCCAACACCATTCGGATTTCAAACGCCTTGCCTCTATGGCGCGCGGCTACGGTCACGGCCTCGCTCTCTCTCAGGACGACTGGTATTTCCTCGGAGACTGCATGGCGCGAAACAGGCTGTTCCCCGGCGTGGATTTCAAATGGTTCGCCAACCCGGCTTTCCCGGCGGTTGACTGCGGTTAACGCCGCTTTGCCCGCCTCATCGGCAAGCTTTCTTGCTCGCCTGACTATAAAATTTCTTATCCTCGTTATTATTCATGCGCTGTTAAAAAATTGACGCTCATTCCCCGAACGGCGAAAAACGGGCACATGCACAATGCGTTTCTGTCGTTAATTCGTAGTAGGGGCGACCCGCTGGGTCGCCCGGATAGGATGGCAATTTCTGAAGAGGGCGACCCAGCGGGTCGCCCCACGAATAACGTTTTGTTATCATTTATCCCGGTTCTAGGAAAATTGGGACATTCAGCGCGGCTTCTTCTCGATGAGTGTCCCCATTTTCCTCTCCCCCGCTTTTATTACTCGTTCATTCTTCCCAATACTAGGAAAAGCAGGCTTGTCCAGTGGTTTTTCAGCCCGAAATGGCGTTTTTTTATGTTTTAGGTTATATTCATCCGATGAAAAAAGGATATTATATATAAAATATTGAATGGACGGTTATGCCTGTAAGAGTCATTCACACTGCTGATATACATTTGGGACGCCGGTTCCCCAGCCTCGACAGCGAGGCGGAAAAACTCCGCGCGGCGGATGTTGTTAATGTTTTCAACGAACTGGCCGACTACGTAATCAAGAATAAAATCAACATCCTCATGATAGCCGGAAGCCTGTTCGACAAGATGCATCCCAACCGGGAGACGGTTTCGACCGCGCTTTCGGCGTTCGGGCGCATCCACGAGGCCATGCCTTCTACCCGCATCGTGCTCACCCCCGGACAGGAGGAACTGGTGGCGGAGAAAGACGGCAGCTCGGACTGCGCCCTGTCGATATTCGACCACCTTTCATACGTGAAAGTGATGGGGACGACCGAAGACCCGGAAAAAGTGGTGTTCGAGTTCGACGGCCAGAAAGTGATGATAGCGTCCAGCCAAGCGGCGTTCTTTTTCAGCGAGGCGTTCAGCCGCAGGCGCATCCCCCTTCCGAGGGACGCGGCGGGGATATTCCTCATGTGCGCCTACTCACGCAGACAGGGCCTCATTAATATCGAAGACGACCTTCTCAGGGAGCGGGTTCTAGACCCGCTTCGCGACCGGGGCTATCAATACGCCGCCCTCGGACACAAAAATAAATTCCAGACCCTTACCGCCGGAGACTTCACCGCCATTTACCCCGGCAGCCTCGAACGGTTTAACTACGAGCTTGACCGGGAAAGGAAGTTCTTCGTGCAATTCGAGATATCCGGCGGAAAGATTCAACCGCCGACGCCAGTGCGCTCGTCAGCGCGCCCGCTCGAATATGTAAGCCTCACCTTCAGCGCGGGCGACGCCGATATCGCTAAATCCCTCGAAGACACTCTCCGCCGCGCTAAAAAAGAGAAGGCTCTTCACATCATCCTCAACGGACAGATAAGCCTTAATGAATTCAACTCCTTCATGAAAGGCGAAACGATAAAGAAACTGCGGGAACAGTTCGCGTTCGCTCACGTGGAAAACCGGCTGGCGCTGGTGGACGCTGGAGAGGAATACCGTTTCGACGCTCTCCGCGTGAACTCTCCGGCGCAGGAATTTGAAAGATACGTCGAACGGGAAATCGCCGCCGCTCAGGACAGGGGCGACGAGGTCAGACTGCTTAAAGAACTGCTCGAAATGGGAGTCAAGGAGATCGAGGAAGGCCTGTGATCTTAAGAGAAATCAAAGCTTCGAATTTCATGAGGTTCGAGAACTTCGCTCTCGGCGGGATGCCGGACAACGGAGTGGTGGGAATATTCGGCGACAACGAGTGCGGCAAGTCTTCCATCGGCGAACTGATATGCTTCTGCCTGTTCGGACGCACGCCCAAGGCCCCGGAGGGCGACCCGAAAAAAATCATAAGGTGGGGTCAGGACACCTGCTCGACCGAGATCACAGTGACCATCAACGGAACCACCGTCAAGGCGTCCCGACGGCTCTCCGCCGACGGCTCCACCGACGGCCGCATGATCGACACCTCGGACAACTCCCCTATCGCCACTTCATTCGACGAAATCGAACCGAAAGTCAACGAACTGCTCGGTTTCACATTCCGTGAATTCAGATACTCGATGTTCATCGCGCAGAAAGAACTGGACATCATGCTCCATAGCGCTGACGACAGGCGGCTGGTGCTCAACAACATGCTCGGCGTCGGTTTTATGGAGAAGATGGCTAAGAAGGTGGCCGCGAAACGCTCCGACAGGGAACTTGAAATCAAATACATACGCGAACGATTCGAAGAGAAGAACGAAGTCCTCGAGGTGTACCGGGCGCGCGAGATGGACATGGAAAGGCTGACTGAGAAAAGAGACGCCGCAGCCGCCGCCCTCACCGACATCCTCAAAGAAAGAGACCGCGCAGTCTCCACACTGTCCATGCTTGAAGACATCCGCAGGAAGGCCGAGCAGACGGAAGTGCTCGACATGCGGATAAAGAGCCGCCGGGAGCAACTCAAGAGGATAGAGCTTGAATGCGCCGCGCTTATGAGGGAAGCCGACCGCGTCCCCGCTATGCAAAAAGAATCGTTGGAAAAAGAGGCCCTCATCGCCGAATTGAAAGATGTCCGGCTGGTCGAAATAGAAGAACTTTTCAAAAAGATAGACGACTGGCGCGACATGGCGGCAAAGCGCGATCAGGTAAGCTCACAACTCGAACTCAAGGAAGCGGCGCTGGCGGACATCTCCCGCAAACTCGCTGAAATCAAAGCCGCCGAGCAGGAAGGCCGCGAGTCCGAGGCCGAACTTCTCGGAGTCGAGAATTTCCTCCGCGCCTACTCAGACCCCGACAGCCTCAGCCGCATGCGCTCTCAGCTTATGAAAGACATCGAGTTTCTCGAAAACGAGTTGGAGCGCGTCAAAACCTCGTCCGTCCACGACGCCGACAAATCCGCCCAGTTGATAGACACTTTAGAAAAACAGCGCGACAGGATGAACAGGCAGATGTCAGCGGCGAATGTCGAAGAGATTGACCCGCTGAGCGTGGACAGGATGCAGAAAGCCGAACTCAAACAAATCAGATCAAGAGATATTTCCCTCGGAGCCGCGGGCGCTTCGCTCGCCGCCGGCGTGGCTCTCACTCTTGCGATGTCCAATACCACTATGCTCGTCGTCATGCTTGGAATGATTCCAGCGGCCGCAGCCGCAGCTTCTTTTCAGTCAAAACTTGCCCTCACGCGCCAAACCCTTCAGGACTTGCAGAGAAAGACCTACGCGTATGAAATAACTCGGCGAGGCGTCTCCGAAATGAGCGAAACCCTCGACGACATCGAAACCCGCCTATCCAAAATGAAATCGGACAGCGCTTCGGCGGAAAAGATATCGAATGTTTTCTCTCTACTGCGGACGGACAGCTTCGAGTCTTTAAAAAAGTCCATCGAAGTTCTTGACGAACACGGGCTGCGGGAATTCGAGCGCGCGCGCGGGCTTATGAAAGACATCATCGAGAAGTTCTCCCCTCTCCGCGCTATGGCCGGCGAAGGAAAATCTTTCGTTCAGATTGCCAACATCGAGTCTTCGGATTTGCTGTCCGACAAACAACGCAGAGAATCCGACCTTAAAGCGAGACTTGCCGAGTTGAAAGATATTGTGGAACCGAAGATGCGCTTCATTGAGCAGTCCGAGGGTCTGCTGAACACTATCGGCGACATACGCGCGCAGATAGCAAGAATCGAATCGGGCATGATCGGTCTAGGCGTCACCGCCGACGACGAGCCGGAAGCGCGCCGCAGAAAGCGCGAAACCGAGATTCAACTGGAGCAGCTTGCCCGCGAAATCGAAAACAACAATGTCGAAATTCAGCGCATAGAGGCTCAGAAGTTCGAGTCCGTCAGGCTGGATAAAAAACGCCGCGAGATTATCGACCATATTGACGAAGACCTGATAAAGTTCTACGAACTGCGCGAGAACACGCACAAGATAGACTGCTCGGACAGGCGTTTCGCCGAACTGACATCTGAGCGCGAGGAAGCGGAAAGACAATCGCTGGAAGCGCGCGCGCAGATAAAGGAAATAGAGGCAGAAATGGGCGTCGTGAAAACCGACCTCGACCGCGTTTCCCCTCTCGTCGACGAAATCAACGCCATTGCCGCCGAACTGAACTCGAAGGAAACCGTCATCCTGAAACTGAGGGAGCTTGAGAGTCTATTCGTCCAGACCGGCCTCGACATAAGAAAGAGGATGATCCCCCAGATAGAATCATATTTCGGTTGGGCTTTGCCCAAGATGACGCGCGGAAGATACTGCAAAGTCCGCATCGCCGAAGACTTCAACATAAGCGTGTTCTCGGACGAAAGCGGCGGATACGTGGAACTGGACTCGCTGAGCGGCGGAACAGTCGACCAGTTGCTTATCTCGCTCAGGCTCGCCTTCGCCCGCGCCGCCA
>JAKQBV010000132.1 GCA_029573925.1 bacterium | reverse complement strand
CCTCCACCCCTTTTCGATGAGGGTTGGGTTACGGTGGGTTGACAGCCTTTATCATAGGCGAATTTTTCATGAGAAATATCCGGGATAATCATTTTTTACCGGGCAAAAAAAACGTCAGCGACTCATCCGCGCGGAGGCTTGCGTTGCTTTCTGCGGAATATATCGCCTTTTTTCAGGTGGAAAAATAGAGCGCCCCACGGCAGCCATTGAATAACTATATAAAGAGCCGCCACTGGCGCGGGGAAGAACCACAGCAGATAAATGAATCCCAAAGCCGCCGACGCTGCTACAACGAGAAGCGGTTCGATGGGAACGAACAGCAACGGCAAAACTGCAGCCCAAGAGAACGTGGAAAGCATGGCCGGCCACGCAGTTTGTGAGAATGGCGCGCCCTCAGCGACCGACAAGGCGACCGCTCCCGCGAAAAACAGATACGCCTGCGCCGCCGCGGCGACTCCGGCTCTTAAAATAAAACTGTTCTGCAGCGCGAGCAAGACACGGAACCCCAGAGAAGGAGCCGCGCCCGGCAGCCAGCCCCGATTCCACTCCGTCAAAAGCGCTGCCGAAAACGAAAACGCGACGAGCATCGCCGCGGCGAGCGCGGCGGCTGTGTGCGGCCCGTGGAAACACATAAAAACTTGCGGCGCGGCAAAAAAGAACTCCCTCGACGCGGGATAGGCTATCAGCGCGAGAGCGAAAACGACGGCCAGAATCGGAACCGCCCTGAGCGGCAGATTGGGAGGCGGGGCCGGGCTTGCCGGTTCGAGCATCCCGCCCGACCTCAAATATTCCTTTATCGCTTCGACGGACGATTTTTTCTGTCTGTTGATGGATAGCGCGCCTTGGCTTATCCCCCACGTGAAAAGAGAGCCGACGAAGAAGACGGGGATGCCCGCGCTGTCCGCCGCCTTGAGCGCCGAGGCGTCGGCGGATGTCTTGCGCATCTCCCGCAGCCTGCGGTCGTCCCTGCCGCAGCGCGTGTCGATGAACTCCAGAGCGAGCGCGCCGGGGCCGCCGCCGAACGCCTCGACCGTCTCGCGCGCCGCTCCGTCCCGCCAGAGGTCGAAGCGCGCTGTTTCGACGCTGAGAGGCTCGCCTGTGAAACAGAGGAAAGAAGGATGAGAGCGCGCCACCCTGCCCGCCCGCTCGCGCGCCGCCTTTGCTTCCTCTTCCCCGGCCGACCTCCGCGCCGCCCCCCATGGAAAATCGGCCATCACGCACAACCCCGCTCGGTCGCAGGCCGATAAAAAATCCTCGCCGGGAGGCATGCCGTCGCAATATACCGCGTTAAGCCCCATCTCCTTTATGCTTCTGGCGTCGTTCGCGCAGGCCCACGCGGGCGCCCCCGCGCCGTACGGCGGATAGTTCGCGCTCCTTATAACTCCCCTCAGCCTCGCTTCGCCTCCCTCGCATTCGACCCGGCCGTCCCGCGCTTCGATGCCCCTAACTGCCGTCTCAACCGTCGCCGTGTGTCTGATGTCTTCGCAGATCAGCGTCGCGGACACCCTGCAAAGGGCCGGCGACTCCGGAGTCCACCTCGGCAGAGAGCCGCCCTCAAGCTCGACGCTCGCTGTCGTCACCCCCCTGAACGGCGGGATGATGACTTCGCCCGCCGCCGCTCCGCCGGAAACGCCCTCGACCTTGTGCGCCAACGCCGAAGGCGACTCGGTTTCCCCTTCGAGTTCAATATCTATTATGTCCTTGCCGCCCGCCGAGCGGACGGTTATCAAAGATATCGACGCCCTGTCCCTGACTTCAACGCGGATATCTCCGTACACGCCGCCCGCGAACGGCGGAGCAATCCCAGAGCGTCCGCCGGGGTTCTCGGAAACGCGCGGAGCCTTGATGACAATACGCAATTCATCGGCGGTCTTTCCTCCGGCGGACTCCGTTATGTCCAGTTCTACCGGAGCAAACCCGAACACGCGCGCCGCCTTATCCCCGTCGATGTATATGTCAGCCGTCCCCCCCATCCCGTCGCACATCAGAAACAGCCTCTGTCCGGGTTTCAAGGCCGGAAAATCCGCCCGGCGGCGGTATTCTATTCTCCTTAGCGGACGCAATCCTTTTGCGACCGTCGCCACATCCGCCGGAACTCGGACGGACACCCACTCCCCGCCGTTGAACCTCGCCTCCCAAGCCCCCGCGAGGCTCGCGCCGCGCGCTTTTACACGCGCTCCGCCGGGCTTCAACTCGGACAACTCTTCTTCTCTCGGAGGCTGAAACGTCCACAGCAAAGCCGCCGCGAGCGCCGCCG
>JAKQBV010000090.1 GCA_029573925.1 bacterium | reverse complement strand
CTCAAAAAGCCAAAGCTCCCGCAAATAAAGCGGAACGAAATCTGGAACTCCTTCTGGATATCCCGGTGACACTGACGGTGGAACTTGGAAGGGCGCGGGTGACTGGGGGCAAGCTGCTCGACATAACTCCCGGCTCGGTTGTGGGACTGGATTCTTCAAACAGGAGACCGGTGAAGATTTTTGTGAACGAGAAGAACGTGGCAATGGGCGAAATAGTAGCGGTCGGCGAAAAACTCGGAGTGAGAATAGTCCAGTTGGTCGACCCGAAAAAAAGGCTCGAAGAATTTTGACGAAAATTGACGGCGCCTCAATCTGAACCATGTCCGCAATCAAGTTATTTCCCGAAAGATTGATTGAAAATCAATAGTTGTATATTATATGAGATTATATTTAGCGGGGATATTCGGGCAATCGGCGCGAAACGAAGAGCGCGGGCGTAAAAAAACTGTCTGACAAGGCCTTATTATGAGAGAACGCGCTGTGAAAAAAACGAGACCGGCACGATGGATTGCGGCGTGCTGTCTGGCGATTGCGTTGATTGCGACGGCGAATTTCGCGGCTGCGGCTGAGAGCCGCGCGCCGGGAGCGGAACCTACGGCGGCGCAAGCAGCGGCATCGGATAATCTTGGCGCGGAAAAAGCTGGGAAAGAAAACGCCCCGGTTGACATGTCGGCGGACGATTCGGTCGTGCCGTCGGACATGAAGACGCGGGAGGATTACCGTCCGGTTTTCGACGAAGACGACGAGCCGGGAACGCGAGGAGTCAGCGTGTGGCGGGTTATGGGAAGCTTGGCCATCGTGATAATGCTGATTCTTGCGTTCGCATACGTGATGAAAATGTTGTGGGCGAAGGGTATGCGGCTTGAGCTTAAGGGAAGGCACATAAAAGTGATGGACACCGTTCAGCTTGGGCTGAACAGACAGTTGTATTTGGTGTCTGTGGGGAAGAGAAGGGTTCTGCTGGGTTCTGGGGAGAAGGGGTTGACGTATCTGATGGAGGTCGGGGAGGAAGAGGTTCTGGAGTATGGCGGGGAAAGCCCGACGGCGGACGGGGGAGTGGGGTTTCAGGGGGAGTTGGAGAGAAGAGCGGGAGAGATAATAGGCGGCGCGGCCCCGATAATGAACAGGCTGAAAAGCAAATTGAAAAAGCTGGAAGAAGAATGAACAAGAGCGTTGAGCGGATGAAGAGCATAGCGAGGCGGGCGGTATGGATATCCCCGGCGTTGTTGCCGTTGTTCGCCCTCATCGTGGTTCCGGCAATCGCGGCTGAGTCCCCGGTGGTGGTTCCGCCAGTGACGTTCGGCGTGTCTCCGGCGGAGTCTCCGAAGGATGTGGCGTTGTCGCTTCAGATAATCTTCCTTCTGACGATACTGTCGCTGGCGCCGTCGATCGTCATAATGATGACGTCGTTCACGCGGATAATAATCGTGTTGTCGCTGACGAGGAACGCGCTGGGCACGCAGCAGATGCCGCCGTCTCAGGTGCTTGTGGGAATCGCGCTGTTTCTGACGTTTTTCATAATGGCCCCGGTGTTCAAGACGGTGAACGAAACCGCGCTGAGGCCGTACCTCAATCAGGAGATAACTCACGTCGAGGCTTTGAAGAAGGCGGAAGAGCCTATGCGGGAATTCATGTTGAAACAGACGCGGAAGAAGGACCTCGCGCTGTTCATCAACCTGTCCCGCATGGAGAAGCCGAAGACGCGGGCGGATGTGCCGACTCACGTGGTGATACCGGCGTTTCTGGTGTCGGAGCTGAAGTCCGCGTTCGAGATGGGGTTCATAATATATCTGCCGTTTTTAGTGATAGACATGGTGATAGCGAGCACGCTGATGTCGATGGGCATGCTGATGCTGCCGCCAATAATGATATCGTTGCCGTTCAAGCTGTTGATATTCATACTGGTGGACGGATGGGCGCTGATTGCGCGCGGTCTTGTGCTGAGTTTCTATTAGGTTGACGGAGAGTGCGGGAGATGACCGAAGGGATAGTCATAGACCTCGGGACGAAAGCGGTGATGCTGGCATTGTACATAGCCGGCCCGTTGCTCATATTCGGTCTGATCGCGGGCCTGTTGGTCGCGGTGTTTCAGGCGGTGACTTCGATTCAGGAAATGACGTTGACGTTCATACCGAAGATACTCGCGGTTATACTAGCCATGGTGCTGTTTGGCAACTGGATGATGCAGATGACGAAGGATTTCACGGTGGACCTTCTGATGAATCTTCCGAATTATGTGAGGTAGGCGGGGCCCCGCCGGCGGTTTCGCTATGGAATGGCTTGAAGTCAACGTAGTGACGTTCCAGTATTTCATATTGGTGTTCGCGCGGATCGCCTCGATGGTGGCGCTTGCGCCGGTTATCGGCAGCGGCTCCGTTCCTCCGACGTTCAAGATGGGATTTTCCTTCCTTCTGAGCATAATCATCTTCCCTATAGTTTCGCGGCATTTTCCGCCTGTTCCC
>JAKQBV010000080.1 GCA_029573925.1 bacterium | reverse complement strand
CGGCGGCGGTGGAGGCGCGGGAGGGGCCGAGCGGATATTCCACTGAGGCGGGGACGGCGAGCGAGGCGGCTTCGGGTTCGGAGACGGCGGGGGCTGGGATGGCGATGTCGGCCTCGGACGATTCGACGCCGGGAGAGAGGGTCACCTCGAAAGTGTCGATGTCTTTTGCCATGTCAGATTTTTTCCGCGACGAGAGCTTTCAGGGCTTCCTGAACGCGGGACAGAGGTTCGAGCACGTCCATGGTGCGAGTCACGTCGGTCAGGATGGATTTGATGGCGGGCAAGGTGGGCGCGTTCTTGCGGTCGACGCGCACGCGCAACGGCTCGCGGTGTGAAAGGGCTTGAAGGTGTATCTCGCTTTCGCTGACTTCGGCATAGTCGCCGTGTTTTTCCATTGGCTCGCGGGCGGCTTTGCCGAGTTGAACGAAAGGAAAGTTGAACATGCGGGTGAGCGGGTAGTAGTCCGCGTCGGCGACCACCAGCAGGTCGGGCTTGTTTTTGAGGTCGCCGAGGAGGCATTTGGCGAGCGTTTCGGTCTTGACGAATTTTTCGAGCGCGCGGCCGTAGAGTATTTGCTGCACTTTGGTGGGAGAGACGGGTTCGGTGTGCCTGAACTCTATGGGGATGCCGAGCCTGTCTGTGATGAGGGCGCCGCCCATGAACTCGCCGGCTCCGGATTTGTATATGTCGATGTATCCCATTTTTAATTCTGACATTGCGACCTCCTTGAGTTGACAATCATATCATAATAGAAAACCGGGCGGAGGCAAACTGGAGCGTCAGCGGGCGCGGCCCGTCCCTGCTTCTTGTAGTTCCGCCGCTTTGAATATGCTGCCCGCGATTATTGCGGCGAGGGAGACAAACAGGGCGGGAAATCCCGCGCCGGAAAAAGCCCCCGCTCCGGCCTTCGCCAGAAGCTCGTTGCGCAGAGACAGCGTTATCAGCAGAGTTACGGAACACATCAGCAGCGCCGCCGCAGAATAAGGCTCGTAAACATCCAGCCGCGCTCGCATCCGTTTGCTTGCGAACGATACGGCTAAAACTGAGATAACGGCGAAAATCATTCCCGAAGAGCCGGTGTATATGCCTCTGAGAAATAGGAATATGAACAGCAACCAGAAGATGACAAACCCGCGCCTGAACAGTTTGCCCTGAATGCCGCCGGGAAAAATAAAATTCAGGATGGAAAGAGGCATGAGCGCGCCGATTACGAAGAGCGGGATGAGAAGCTCGGCGGGGAAGGGGACGGGCCATTCGGGTTTCAATCCTAGCATGGTTCTCTCTTCCGGGACGACCCCGAAGGGTAGCTGGCTAGAGGCGAGGGCAAGAAATATTCCGGCGGCCCAGAGGATGTTGCCGATAGACAATTTGACTTCCGCCGGCCGGTTGAACAGAGCGGAGGAAGACCATTTCCAGTCGATGCGGTCGATGGCGGGAGCGGGTTTGCGCTCGGCGGCAGGCGCGAGCGAGGCGGGCCGCGGCTGATTCGAGGCGTCCGCGCGCGCGCCGCAGCCTGCGCAGAATTTCGCGTCCGTTTTCATCCGCTTGCCGCAGGACGGGCAGGCGGCAAGCTGCTCAGCCGCTTCTTCATCGTCTCCTTCTATGCCGAGGCTTCTCGATACGAGATGTTTTTTCAGCAGGGTTTTTACATTATCGTCCAGAGGGCGCTCATAGTCGCAGTACAAACATGACGGCCTGTCCGGATACAGTTTTCGTCCGCAAACCGGACATTTCATTTCTTCCGCGCCGTCCAAATATTCGCTCCGTGTCGGCAAAATTTATTTGTCAATTTGATATTAGATTCACCGCGCGCATAAGTCAAGGGATGACAGGCCTTCGAGAGGGTGTCGCTGACGACGCGGAGAGAATAAACCCGAATCCTTCATTAGGATTCGGGAGCGATTGTTCAGAGCGGATGAAACGCGGAACGCAAGGCGCATTTTTGCAGTGAATATAACATACGGTTCATGAACAATATAAATGGGTGGCGCTCACAAACTTGCTTTGATACTATGAAAAAGGCTGTGCCTGTAAAATATGAGTGGAATCAAAACAAACTCATAAAAGGAGGCACAGCCCATGAAAAGCAGGCAGATAGCGACATACGTTGGAGCGGACCTGCACAAGAACAACACACATTTT
>JAKQBV010000017.1 GCA_029573925.1 bacterium | reverse complement strand
GAACCGAAACTGACACGCCTCATATCAAGACTCGTCGCTTCTGTATAAGAGTCGTCAGAGAATTTCTTGTTTCAGGAACCGCCGCAAATCCGCAATCAGACGGAAATTCAACGCGAAAGTGTTAATGTGTCCTGTGGGATATACCCTCAGCCACGGCATTCCGCCCCATGCCGCGTCTGTCGCCTCGACAGTCTCCACGGGCACGAGGTGGTCGTATCGGCCTGAAGCCATGAACATATTCTTCACCGGAACGCGAGGTTTCATCCTCCGCAGACTCATCAGAGCGTGCGCCCTGTCGTCCGAAAGAAGAGTCAATTCCCCGGCCGCTTCTCTGCGCCGCCAGTCCTCGGCGTAATCCCACTTGGCAAACAAGTCCGCCATGTCCACAGGAGGCATACACATTATGGCGAAATCGGCGTTGCTTGCGTTGCACGCGTAAGCTCCCGACAGAACGCCACCGAAAGAGACCCCGAACAGCCCGACGCTCCCCGCCCCATTCTCGTTCAGCCAGTTTATGAAGACCTGAACATCCGCGAACGACTGCCTGAACGAAAGCAGCGTCCATCTTGTCTCAGGAGTCATCAGATACTGGCCGCTGAAAGAGCCTTCCGGCGTGCGCCGTTGCGAATAAGGGATTGTCACCATAGCCGTTTCAAAACCCCAAGACGCGAACCTGAGCGCCCACCATTCAAAATAGAAATCGAAAGCCGCGTCCACGTGCAGTCCGTTCAGCATCACTATGACAGGCGCTCCCTTGCTCCCGTCCAGACGAAAATGCTTAACGTACACCGTGTTGTTCTCTGGGAAGATCGTCTCGATGGGGCTTGGATAGCTCCCTTCCCACACGGACACAAATGGAAGCTGGGATGATTTCCTGAAACGTATGTCAGGAACTGCATCGGAAGGAGCGAAAAAAAGAGCCGGGTCTCCAAGCTCCTCATCCGTCAGAAGAGCGCTCACATCGTATCCGGTCACATCCGGAATCTCCGGAGTCGAAGTCAGTTTCCCCGCTATCGAAGCAATCAAGTCAAAAACATCCGTCACAGCCTTGTCGAAATCCATTAAAGTGTCTCTCCCAGTGGTTCAAAAATATCGAGCCGAATTTATTTTAGCATGGATAGATAGCATAAGAAAAAGTTTGGCATAATCAGTGGCTGGCGGTGTCAGCATAGAGAGCCGTTTTCTGCTCCATGACATTGGCGTTGAGTTTTATCGGACGGTTGAATAGAGAACGGGCTTCGATCAATCTCACCGCGCGGCTCATAGACGCGTCTTCAGGGAGAAGCTCTTCGAGCCTGTTGCGCGCGGATTCCAGAGCCTGCGCGTTAAACAGGTTTCCCTCGACATTCGGGAAGTAAGCGATGTACAGGATGTCCATCTCCACCAAGTCGTTGAAGAAATGAGTGCCGAGAGAGACTTCGGGGATAAGGTTGTCGTTCATAGCGACAAGTTCGCAGATAACAGAGGCGGCGTTGATTTCGGTGAAAGAAACCGGAAGCCCCAGTTCGGGCATGGAAGACCCCCAACGTCCGGGGCCTATCATCATGATGTTGCCGCCGGATTTCAGTTCCGGGAGGCGGGCAATCTTTCCTATGAGTCTGGCGGCGGCGTACCTGTCCGAGCGCGGAAGCTCTCCGTAGACTGCCGGAGGCACATAGATTATCCAGTCTATGTTGATATCGCGGCTTTTTCCGATGACAGCTCCGGTGGATTTCATAATCAGATTTTCATCAGTGATGTCTGGAGCTTGAGCGACGACGCCGACACCTTTGATGTTCAGCGGACGACATTGCAAGAGATTGATTCTAAGAGCGCCGTCGTCAGTGAAGTTGCCAGTGAACTCGATGTCAACGTCGGCGCCGTAAGCCTCGCGCAGGATTGACATCATCTCGCGCATATCATCGGCGAAAGATGTTTCCTTGAGCAGTTTGTTGAAAGTGAGGGCGCGGGAGGAAACATTTTTCATCCCGGCGGCGGCTGCGCGCCTGTCCGTTTCGGAGTCCCGCGAAGACACCATCTCAAGAGGGATGTTCTCGCATCTGTTGGCGATTTTCTCAAAGGACATGAAAACCAATTGGTTGGAATCGAGGTCAATAACGTCAGCCCTGCGCTGCGCGTATTTTCTCACTTTGTCGAAGCTGGATTCCGGGCGTATGCCGGGCATGTTGAGCGCGACGATTCTGGTGTAATCGTCGTCCACGCGGTCGACCGCGCGGGTTCCCAACCCGAAAACCAGCCTGAGCATTCCCGCCTCGGGAACGATGCGTTTGTCCCAGACATAAGGATTGTGAGAGTAGCCGACGCCGGCGATGTGCGGAAAGAAGAGCCTGTTGTGAAACGAGCCGGACACGCGCTGAACGAGCAGAGCCATCTGTTCATCCTGTTGGAGCAATCCTCGCCTCGCGCGGTATGAAAGAGCTTTCTCGCTCATTGAACTTGCGTAGATGGTTAGAGCGGCGGAGATGAAATCTTCGAGCCTTTTCTCGCGCGGCCCCTGATTGGCGCAAAACACGCTTTCGTATTTGCCTGAAAACGCGTTTAGATAATTGTCTTCAAGAAGAC
>JAKQBV010000002.1 GCA_029573925.1 bacterium | reverse complement strand
CACGCATCCACACTCAAAGCCGCAGAAATCACTTCCCCACCTCGCCTCGTGCGTCCTATACATGAAAAATTGACGCTGCGACCCGCAAACGTCTGTCTTTCCTCCCTTCGGTGTTTTTCTAAAAGGCCAAAGTCCAGGGGGCGGGGCTTGCCCCCGCCCTGAATTGCAACAGTTATTGTGCGTGGAAACCGCGCCCCTACTGGACAAAAAGGATGGCACACCCAAGCGCAACTTTGAAGTGGGAAGCAGTTCGCCGCCATGAAAATTGCCCCGGTTCGTCGACTCTTTTGACAAATCTGGGTTAAATCTTCTTTTTGAGAATATCTATCACATTCGCTTTAGTGAAGTCGCAAAGTGTGTTGTCGAGGTTGCGTTGGGCCGTGAGCGCGGGTATGGATTCCAAGTCCTCCGGTTTGACTCCAATGTCGGATAGGCTCTGAGGCGTTCCGAGCGAATCGCAGAAATCGCGGAGCTTGGCGACCGCCGCCGCGCCGTCCGGAGCGTCCATCGCGGCAAGCAGGGCGTTTTGTTTTTCCTCTCCCATCGCGTCCCAATTCCACTCCAGAATCTCAGGCATAGTGAAAGCGCAGGCGAAACCGTGATCCAGACCGTATCTTGCGGTGAGAGGATAGGAAATGGAGTGGCACGCGCAAGTGCCTGTCGAAGAGAAAGCGAGGCTGGCGAGCAGGGATGCCAGCATGGTCTTCTCGCGGGCGGCGATGTTTGAGCCGTCCTCAAACGCCGTCGGCAGCCATCTGAAAGACAGCCTGACCGCTTCGAGCGCGTTAATATCGGAAACCGGTTGAGAGCGCTTCGCCCAGTAAGCTTCCAAGGCGTGAGAAAGAGCGTCCACGCCTGTAGACGCCGTCTGCCTCTTAGGCAGAGTCAACAGCAGTTCTGGGTCAAGAACCGCCGCGCGCGGAAAAGCCTGCTCTGGAGCGAAAGCCAGTTTGAGGTCCTTCTGAGAGTCCGTGGCGACCATGAATGGATTAACCTCGGAGCCTGTCCCGGCGGTGGTTGGGATGGCGATTACGGGCATGGCGGGTTTAGACACCGCGCGTCCGCCGACGAGATACTCCATAACAGGGCCGCCGTTGGAGGCTATCACTGCGGACGCTTTAGCGACGTCGAGAGTGGAGCCGCCCCCGATTCCGACGATGGTTTTGCAACCCGCGCTCAAGGCGAGAGCCGCGCATTCGTCCATCTGCGTGTGTTCAGGATTGGGAGATACGCTGTCATATACTGCGGCTACGCCGACGCCGCTGAGCAGGGCCTCGACGCGGCCCAGAGCGCCTATCGCGCGCATGGCAGGGTCGGCGACTATGAGCACAGGCCCGCCCCCGACGGCTCCGACCTCGTCCGGCAGTTTCTCCAACGCTCCCGCTCCGAATGTTATTTTCGTCTTGTGCTGATATGTCCATATTTTCGACATCGCCGCGCCTCCCTGTTTGTTCTATCCTATCTCAATAAAGAATCAAGTCGTTTCATACATATCATTGATGAATTTCCTTAATAAATGCCCTCCGCCGGGCTGCATCTTAGTGCGTTCCGCTTTTATGAACTCGCGTTTAAAAGAGCGGCGCAGGGCGGCGTCCGACGGATTTTCTTTCAGTTCCAATAGTAGAAGCGCGGCTCTCGAATATAACGATAAGCCTTTCAGAAAAGGAGCCGCGTCGGAATAGATGAATTTTAATTCCGGCGTTGTTTTTAACGTGTTTTGAAGCGACTCCAGCCGTTTAAGAATGAGAACAAGATCGGCGGAATTCCCGGCGCGCGCGCGCTCGACGGCTTTTTGCAGTTCTGTTTTCGGTTCGCCGGGGAAGAAACCTGCGGGCCATGCGTCGCAGAAATCGGCAAGCGCCGCCCTGTCCTTCTTGCCTGCCAAACTCTTTATCGCGCTTATTTCTGATTCGTCAGGGTCGTAACCGGCAGGATCGTAAAGATAGTCGGCGATTGTCAGCATCGGAATCATTGATGCGGAAGCTTCATTCATAGGGTTCGTGAAATATCCTGCAAGCATGGAAGGCAATTCAGGGTCGCGGCCCCGCAGAGGCCCCATGTTCAATTTGTGGCGGTTATAGTCGTTCACAGGGTAGTTGTCCCAAAGCAACGGTTTTCTCCGTATTATCTTTGCGAACGTCTTGGCGTCATCAACTGTGATGCTGGGAGAAACAACCTTAGGCCCCGTCCAGAAAACTCCGACTTCAGGCCTAAGCAGCTTGCCGATTGTCACAAGATAGGGCGTCGGAGACACTGTCGCGTAGTCGGTCGGGCACATCCAGAGTCTCGCGCCGGCGATTTTCGCCGACAATCTCTCAAATAGGCGGTTGCACACGTGCGCGTGCGCTTCTCCCAATGAAGAAAAGGCTTCGCGGTCGTCTTCGTGCACGAGTTCGGGCGGGATGTCGTCTAGGAAAAGGCAGAAGGAACTGACGCCGTCGGGAACCGGCCTTAGAAACTTTTCGGCGAGAAGCTCGAAGTCGGCGTCTCTGCAATAGTGCATGGTCATTCCGGGGCTGACGGCCCAAATGAATTTGACGCGGTGTTTTTTGCAAGCGCGGATGACTTCGGACACGCGCCGCCACTCAGCGGGCGGATATGGCGTCGTCCAGTTCATCCTGTGATAGATGTCGTCTTTGGGGGCATAGATATAAGATTGAAGGCCCGCCGCGTCCATGAATTCGATTGTCCTAAGCCGCGCCGCGCGCGACCACGGTTTGCCGAAAAAGCCTTCCACCACTCCCGTTTCGCAGAGCGGAACGGTTTTACGATTTATCTTTTTCATTTCCTGAAATGTCTCCCGCGAGTTTAGCGCTTTCAGGCATCGGCCCCAGCATGGACTCGACGTATGCGATTTCGCGCGCCCGTATGGTGTCTCGTATGTAATCGAGATGTTCCCTAGAGGCTTTGAAAGTCCTGTATGCCGCCTTTATCATCTTAATCGCTTCGTTCAACGCCCGAACGAACCGGTTGCGTGACATCAGCGGAATCTGAGGTATCCTTTCAATCACAAAATCCACCAACCCGCCCTTTTCGATTATGGATTTCGCGTATTCTCCGCTTTCAACCAGAGATTCAATCTGAAGAAGTCGCTGATCCCATGTCGAGCAGTTTTCGTAAGCCCGCCTGTAGTTTTCGCGGTTAAGGTCGTCCATGCTCCGCGCTCGCTCATGAAGAAAGTCGATCATACATTCGTCTATCTTTACGGCTAAGTCGTATGTCTCGACCACATTGTTTAAATATTTGGAAAGGTCTTTCTCGCCTTTGAGGATATCGAGGTATCTGCGGACGAAGAACTGAGCGGCTCCGAGAAGCCTGTCGAGTTTGCCGCTTTTCTGAGCCGCAGCCACCCATCTGAACATTTCGTTGCGCGACTCATACGCCTCACGGTTAGCGTAGCTCGGATACATGTAGTCAGTGAACAGTTCTCTGAAACGGTCTCCATGTTCGAGGTCTTGATACCGCTTCATAACCTCAGCGTGCTGGAAGTTGATAAGCCATTCCCGCACAGTCTCCCGCGTCAACATCGTCGCTCCGGCTTCTTGCAGCGCGCCCGGCGTCTCTTTTATGTCAGTTCTCAACGCTGTGTCTCCGAAACGGTTAAGAAGATTCTTCTCAGCCGCTGTTCATTTTCACGTTTCAGCGCGGATGTTTAATCAAATTGCCGTCTTCCGCTTTTTTAGCAGTATAACCGAATTGTGAGCGTCGTTTAAAGACTCTCTCAAAAAGGCCGACGGCGCATTCGTCGAGAACGGTATCGAATAGAGCAGACATTAAATCTTTCTTGATTTGACTCGCGTAAAGTGGAGGGTTATTATGAATCAGAAACAGCATCCTCTCCGTTACGGGGGACGTCATGCCGGACAACCGAAGAGACATAAGCAGGCGGGAATTCATCAGGCTGGGAATAGCTGGCGGGGCGTTGCTTTTCCTGCCGCAACTTCCCACAAACGCCGTTGCGCAGGAATATAAAGGCAAGCCCATTAACGGGATGATGCTTGCCCGGCTACTCGGCTCGGACGCCCTGCCGGATCCGTTCGA
>JAKQBV010000571.1 GCA_029573925.1 bacterium | reverse complement strand
CTCTTGAAAAACACCGGCGCGCGCGCGTTGTAATCACTCAGGTACAATCACAGTACAGGGATCGCAGGCAGTATACACCGTCGATGCTTTCCAATGTGCCGGCCGAGTACAATGTTCCGGGGTTGCAGAATGAGCGCGCCGATCAGTGAAATAATGCTGACACACACAGCTGATTATTATCCGGTGGCTGGACTCGACGCGCGCGGGAAGCCGACCTATGGTACAAAGGTTTCGCTCTCGGCTGTTCGCTTTACTTCGAAGATAAAGCAAAACGTAATGATAGCGACCGGAGAGCAGAAGAATGACAAGGGTGCACTGTATTTCGATTCGTCTGTTTCTCGGCCTTCCGGGCAGACATTCGAGAAGAACGGAAAAATTGTTTACGGTGGCGCGTCGTATTTAATCCGGGAAATCTCCGACCCTTCTGGGGACGGCGGAGTTCATCATGTTCGGCTCGCATTGGTCGGCGCATGACGATAACTATTGATCTTGATGAGAGCGCGATTAAGCGGAAGATTGAGAGCGGAGTTGACCGCGCACAGCTCGCGCTTGATATACAGGTGTTGAAGGATTCGAACTACAATATACCGCGCCGCGAAGACACGCTGATGCGCAGCGGGCATATACCACAGCCCGGAACGGTAGAATGGGATGAGGTTTATGCAAGGGCGCAGTATTATCTGTACCCGAATAAAAGCAAAGATAAAAACCCTAACGCATCAATGCAATGGTTCGAACACGCGAAGGCTCGAGAGCTGAAAAACTGGGAGAAGTTGGCAAATGAAGAATATAATCGCTGACCTCGCCGCGTACATAACCGCGCACGCGACTATTCTTGGGCCGCTTGTCTATATCGACATGATCCCTACTGACTCAGGAGACGCGATGATGATACGCGCGAATCCGGGGAATCCGGTTGAGGTGCGATACCTTGACGAATCGAGAGACGGACAGTTTCCGTTCTCGGTTTATACACGAAGCGACGACAGCGGGAAGGCATACAACACTCTGTGTGATTTATTCCCGGTTCTCGATTTACAGGATGTACAACTGACCGATGAAACTTTGGTATCAGTGGAACCGACTTCCAATCCTTCGCTTGTGCTGAAGACGGAAGCGGGGGACTATACATATACAGCCGGTTTCCGGCTGAACTATTTTACCACAAGGGGGTAATTGAATGGCTGGAACCTTTGAAATGAACCTTTACTATCTGTTCCAGATAGACACCACGCCCGAAGGCGCTACGCGTACATGGGCGCGCTTGGCTCGCGGGATCTCAAGCATCACGCCGAACAATAACGAGAACAAGGACCAAACCGCGTACCTCGACGGCAACGGCTGGGGATCCTCGGACGTTATCGGAAAACAGCGTACCTACGACGTTGTCGGGCATCGTGTTGTCGGAGATCCCGCACAGGATTACATTGCGTCGAAGGAACTCGCTCTGGGAGATGATTGCAAAACCAACTTCCAGGCGTTTGACTCTCGCGGACGCAAGATCTCCGGGTCTGTAACGATCAATGCGGTTGTCATTGGTGGCGGAGACGCGCAGGGAAAGGTAGACTTCGCTTGCTCGCTCGACCTTAACGGTGAACCCGCTCTGGTTGTCGAAGCCGCCGCCGACGCGCTCACCGCGACCGTAGCCGCCGCCGCCGTCACCGTTGGATGCACCACGTTCGCCGCGACCGCCGGAGCAGGAAACACGCTCGCATACAAGCTGACCGCCGCAACGCAGACCGCCTACGCGAACGGATACCCTGGACTCTTGACCGCGTACACCACCGGAGCGGATATTCCCGCAACCGCTGGCCAGTATCTCGGAATGTATGAACTCGACGCAAACAAACGCGTCGTCAAGTTCGCCGTTGAATTGCTCGACGCCGCCGACATTAAAAAGGCCACCTAATCGGATGGGCGGGGTTTCGGCTCCGCCCTTTATCAAAATGGAGGTAACGAAATGAAAATCAGATCAAGTATTAAAACTCTCGAGATTGAAGATCTCAAGGGAAAGAAAAAAGTCTACAGCTTCGAGACAGGCGACCCGGAGATCCTGGAGCTATGGCTCTCGAAGGCCGAGGAAATCAAGGGGCTTGCCGAAAGCAATGTCGACGGACAGGAAATGAAAGTACTTTACCAGCTCGAACGCGATTTTATCACAATGGTACTCGGCGTAAAAAGTTGGAAGCAGATCAAAAAGGATTGCAATAATTCCGTGTTCTCCCTGTTCCCTGTATTTGCCGAGGTATCAAAACTGATAACCGATAGCATTGAAGAAAACGGCCGACTCATGGGAGCAATCAAAAAATGAACCTCCTCCTCGAAGAGCTTCCGACAACGTGCGGAGGAAAGCGATTCAATTCCGACTTCCGTGCCGCGTTGAGGTTCTTCGAGGTTTTTGAGTCAGATATTCCAGACGACGAGAAAGCGGCAAAGATAGCCGCGCTTTTTTTTCCTGAAGGATTGCCTGAAGAAGATCCCTGGCCATTCATTGAAAACTTTCTTTCAGGCGGAGACAAAAAAGGCGGAGAAGGAAAACGGTGCTTTGATTTTGCGATAGACTCCGGGCGTATATTTGTTTCATTCTTTCACGCCTACGGAATCGATCTTACGACAGCGAAATTACACTGGTATATTTTCCTTGAACTTTTCCGCGGGCTTCCTGATGATACGATCATGAAGAAAACAATTGAGCTAAGATTAAAAGAGCCGGATAAAAACGACTCGCCAGAATATAGGCAGAAACTCAGGCGCGCACAGGACGCGGTTAGGCTGGACACGCCGGGACTCGGCGCACTCTTCGGGGGATGACATGGCAGACGGAAGCATAAAGATTGACACAAAGATTGACCAGGCCGGAGTTAAGAAAGGCCTGAACGAGATGAATACAAATATCCGCGACACTATGGGCAAGCTTGCAACCTTCGGGAAGGCTTCTCTTGGCGTCATGGCCGCAGCCGTCGGAGCTGTCGCAGCCGCAACCGGGAAGTGGCTAAAAGAGGCAGACAGGATCGACAAAGTAAGTCAGCAAATTGGAGTGACCAAAAGAACATTTCAAGAGCTTGACTATGTAATGAAACAAAACGGCGCAAGCATTGACGCTTTTTCAATCGGCGCAAAAACACTTCAAGAAAACATGATCTCAAACTCACAAGCATTTAAAACGCTTGGAGTAGAAATAAGAAACACAGACGGATCACTCAGGTCGCAAGATGACGTTATGAAAGACGTTATCAGGCAGTTTGAAAAAATGGAGCAAGGAGTAGAGAAATCTGCACTCGCTCAGGATATATTCGGGCGATCTGCTCAAGACCTTATGCCGATGCTTAACCAGCAGACAGGAAGCATGGACGAGCTCATAAAAAAAGCGAACGACATGGGCGCGGTAATGGGCGACGACGCAGTTACGGCGGCGGTTGTTTTAGGAGACACGATTGCAGACCTCAAAACGTCAATAAGCTCACTTCTCAATACTGTTATCGCTCCTTTTGTCCCTGCAATACAAAAGGTTGCAGAATGGATGAGCAATCTGTCTGGAAGCGTTTCCGGTACAATCGGAATGCACACAAAACTAGGTAAAGAAACAAATACTCTTATCACCGCGACAAATAACTATAAAACTGCGGTTCAAAACCTTGACGGCGCACAGAAAGATATAACCGACACAGAGCGCACGCTTCTAACCGGAAGGAAGGAGCTTGCTCGACTTGCACTTGAAAAAGCCCTTGCGGAAACATCGAAAGGATACGCGAAAACGACTGAGCAGGTGGCGAAGCTTAAGAAAGAAGAGGCTGACAGGATCGCTGCTCTTAGAGGGCAATCTTTGCTCATGAAACAGCTTGAGGATATTATAAACGGACAGGCAGACGCCGTGCGTGACGCAGGTGCTGCTCTTGGACTAACATCAATAGAATCAGCGCGCGAAGTTTACGCAGCAGAGGCGCGGACTTTCGAGGTTTTAAACCTGAAACTCATTGAGACGCAAACCAAGTTAACCGCCGTGTCAACCGAACAGGCGGAGGCCATAGCAGAAATAGCTCGGGCGGTAAACGCTGGAACGCTAAACATAGATATTTACAAGACGACAAACCGCGCTTTATATGACGAAATCATGGCATCGGCTGAGGCTCAAAAACTACTCAACGAAACGATAGAGGACGCTCCAAAAGAAGGAACCGCTCCTGCCGGTGGCAACGGGAACGAGGGATCGCTTGACGAGACCTACACGCGCATGATC
>JAKQBV010000557.1 GCA_029573925.1 bacterium | reverse complement strand
TTCTTATTCTTGTTATCCGGAACATAATATCGATTAATGCTTGAATCATTCGCCGCAAGTGATATAATTCACAAATCTAGAAATGTTTGAGAGGAGAATATTATGGAACGGTATGAATTATTAAACAAAATCGCGCAACCTGTGGATATGCTTTTGGGCGGTTCGCTTGAGCTTGCAAGAAAGGCCGGCGTTTACGACAAGGTGCGCGAAACGCTTGTGGCCATGATCAAGCAGAACATGATGAACGACTTCGAGAAGAAATTCAATCTCGAAATCTTGGGGACGGAGAACGTTCCCGCTTCAGGCGGAGCGATTGTCGCGGCCAACCACCAGAGCTGGCTGGACGCTCAGGTGCTCGGCGCCAGCAGCGAGCGCGAACTCCACTTCATGGCGAAAAGCGAATTCGTCGAGTGGCCTGTCCTCAGCAAACTCATTGATCTTACCCAATCTGTTTTCATCCGCAGAGGCGGCGACTCTGAGGGCCTGCAGGATGTCGTAAACAGGCTCAAGGAAGGCTGGCTCGTAGCCATCTTCCCCGAAGGCACTATCCCCGGTGAAGAAGAAGTTTCACGCGACGAACTGGATCCTGAAACAGGTCTGCTGCGCGGAAAGTCTGGAGCAGTCCGCCTTGCTATCATGGCCGGCGTTCCGATTATCCCGGTGGGCGTTTCTGGAACAGGGCAAGCTTTCCCGCCTGAAATGTATCCGAGGCTTGAGATGCCCCCCATGCAGAAGAGCGTGCCGATCACCATCAAATACGGCAAACCCATTCATTTCAAAGAGAAAAATATTGAAAAAGTTGACCGCGATAAATTGCGAGAGTACACCGACAAGGTGATGAAGGAAATATCCGCCCTTATTGACCACAAACGCTGTTTCATCCCCATCGAGCTTCCGATTAAAAAGCCGGACACAAGCGGATTGAAATATTATCCGAAAAAGACCGGCAAGTCCGAATACGGCGTTCTCGCGCTTCATGGATTCACATCCGCTATCGACACCGTGAGCGGTTTGGAACCTTTCCTGAAAGAGAAGAAGATTCCTTACAGGTTCCCCATCCTGCGCGGACATGGAACCATTCCTCACAATCTTGTCGGCGTGACGTTCCAAGATTGGTACGATGACGCCGAAAAAGCTTTGCTTGAGCTTTACGAACACGCCGAAAAAATTATCGTCGTCGGTCTTTCAATGGGCGGCCTCCTCTCCATCGAACTCGGCATCAACCATCCCGACAAAGTCTCCAACGTCGTCTTGATAGCCGCCGCGCTGAAATTCGCCGATCCCATGAGCGTTCTCAGCCCTGCGCTTGCGAAAGTTTTCAAATTCTGGGACAGCCCCAACTCATACAACGACGAATATATGAAGGAAAAGAACAACCGCAACTATTCGTTCTTCGCCACTGATTCCTTCGCTTCCCTCTTGGAAGCTTCCAAAGAAGTGGAAAAGAGACTTCCCCTATTTGATCGCCCCGTTCTCATTCTTCAATCCAAGAAAGACACGGTCGTCGATCCGAAAGCCGCGAAAGTCATTTATAACAAGATCAAATCCAAGAGCAAGAAAATCGCTTGGTTCAACGAGTCTGGACATGAAATGTGCCTTGATCTCGAAGCCGACGCCGTCCTCAAAACAATTGACGATCATATCAGCAAAATCGTCGGATGATTTCATTACATAACGATTCCCAAAAATCCCCCGGATATTATGTCCGGGGGATTTTTTTATTCCGTAATCCATGATGTACAATAGATTGTTCGTTTGAATCATGTTTTGAGCTATTCATGGAGCAGGTAGACAACAGCATTATGTCCGACAAAGAAAACAAATCATTCATTGCGTGGCTGTTAATCCTTCTTTCAATATCTCTAGCGACAAGACTCTTCTTCCTGTTTTCCACCGAGCGCACGCTTGATATGGATGAATGCGTCGTTGGAATAATGATTAAGCGCGTGGCGTTTCAAGGAGATCGCTTTTTTCATCTTTCCGGTTCTGATTACGGCGGCGGACACGCTTTGATAGCATATACTCTTGCTCCATTCGCGAAACTCTTCGGAACAGGCGACGTTTTGACCCAGTCAATGACCGTCTTGTCTTCTGTAATCCTTGTCGCCGTCGTCGCGATAATAGCCCGTCGCGCCGCCGGCCCTTGCGTCGGCCTTATGACCGGTCTTCTCTTTTCTTTCTCCCCATCTTTTTTCAAAGCCTCTTTCCAAGTCAACGCGTATATCGAAACCATGCTCCTTGCGGCAACGGCTCTTTTGTTTTTTTCGAAAACTCTAGATGCTCATACAAAAAACAGTTTTATCAAATCTCTCTATGCTGTCGGATTCGGTTTTTTCTCAGGCGCTGCCTTGTGGAGTTTCGAGTTCGCCGCAGTGATCATATTTCCGGTGTTCGTTTCGGCTCTCCTTTACATTCGCAATATCGGTTTCAAGAACATCTGCTTTTCATCGCTCGCGTTCTTCTCCGGTTGGTCTGTTCAAATAAACTATCTTTTACATGAAAAGCCCTCTTCTTCTCTGTTCGGCAGATGGATAACTTTCAATTCCGCAAGCGACTATCTTCACGCCCTGCAAACTCTCGCGTTCTCCAAATTTCCGGATTTCTTTTCCCCTTACATTTATCATTATCCGCCGCAACGCCCGGCATATTCGTTGTTGTTGACGATATTATTCGCCATTTCATTCATATTCATTCTTTACGCGGCTTTTTCAAGTCTCACGACGTCAAAAAAGAAAGAAAAGAAAGTCATACTAACCGTTTGCGTCACAGTCGCGTATTATTTCGCCGCGCTCACCCTGTTCAAAAACGCCATGAGTTTTCCTAGGTACTTCCTGCCGCTGTCTCCTGTTATTGCCTTCGTCTTCGCTCTGGTCGCCTCCTTTTTATTGAATACGAAAACAAAATCGCGAATCTTCGGAATCGTTTTGATATCATTAATACTTTCTCTGCAAACCGTCTCGCTCTTCGACATGTCCCGATGTAGAATGAATTCGTGTCAAAACCGAAGCCGCATAGATAAAACAATTGAATTCCTAGATAGCCGGGGAGTCAAAGGCATATACACTGATTTCACAACCAAATGGCAGGTTGCCTTCTATTCCGACGAGAGAATCATCGGCTCGGATTTCGCTTTCGACAATATGCCGAGACACATCCCTTATGAATTGAGAATCGCAGAGATGGACAACGTCCCTTTCGTGTTTCCATCCGACTGGATAGTCTTGGAAGAGATTGAAAACGGCCTGAAGCGCGGCAATGTCAAACACTTAAAGACCGAAATCGAAGGTTTGACTCTCATTTACGACATCGAGAAACCGATCAAGCCGTTCGACTGGCTGTTCTACTAATCCCCTGCCGCGCCTCTATCAGCAATCGTATATTCAATTCTTTCAAAAATACCTTTCACGAACAGAGGCAGCATGAACGCCCAGTAAATCATAAGCCACGCGGGCATTCCTAGAAACGCAGGGTCATGGTAAATATACAGGCCTAGATGAATCAGCGCGGCCTCGTAAAATATTCCGAGTGGAACCACAACCGCCATCAATTTGATTTCTCTCAAAGATGGCGGAACAAGCGCAAGTCTGAGAATCACAACCGACGCATAACCGACAGCCGGGATAGGTTCCTGTTGAACGAATGAGTATATTATCCACCTCAAAACAGCAAAAGTAATAACATCCGCTATCAAGCGCTTGTCAATTTTCCAAGGCGACCCTTCAGGTTCAGGCCCTACGAACTGCCTCAGCATGAACAATTGCCTGAACGCCGTGAAGATATGTCCCCAAAAGAAAAGCATCCATATCGGTATCGGAGCCGGGAGGATGGTGGGAGGAGTGTAAAAATAAACGCCCCTTATCATCGACAGCAGGTCGTTCCCTCCTCCGCATATCAGTCCTATCAGGAAAAATATCCAGTCGCCTTTTCGGCGTATCAGGATGAACCTCGCCAGCAGATTCAATCCAATCACAATCGACATGACCGGCGTGTTCATCAAAAAATATTTCAGCGCCACTAAAGGAACAGCAAGAAACGCCATCTCATAAACAACTTGTCTAACCGTAGCGACGCATACTCTTTTTTGTTCCATCATTACTTTCCCCTGTTTGATTTTTGATTTCGCCGCGCGTCGTTTCTAAACAGAACCGACGAACTCGACAATCTCATTTATCACTCCGCTGGAAACAGGATTCTGAATGCCCCGCGCGTAAACGTCGCTGACGTAATTCTGCATCCAGTTGCAATCCGCCCCGCACTGCCCTTCTCCGCATCCGTGGAAGTTGTCAATGTTCACAATCTTTGTGGCCGCATGGTACGCCTCATCGAGCGAACTATAGTTCAGCAAATTGATTTTGTGAGGCTCGAACGCTTCCACCGCTTTGCACGGCCACAAGAGACTTCCATCCGGGTCCACATGCGGCTTCAGCGTGGGATAACATTGTATTTCATCTCCCGTCATAAGCCTTCGTATCAATCTCTTAGAACCCAAAATTTTCTCCCCGTCTTTTTTCCGCTGAATAATCTTGTCGGCAAGAGCTTTGTATGCTGGGTCCGACATCAGAACATTATTCACCGTGGCTCCGCAATTCATCGGCACGGGAGAATACCAAATCCCCAGATCGCTCGTCCAGTCCAATATCGAGTCGGCTTCCGAAATCGTTTCCGGCGTTATCACGGTATTAACCATCAGTTTGAACCGCACTTTGGATTGCAGTTTTCTCAGCGCGAGGATGTTCACCATGACCTGCTCGCAAAGCTCTTTCGACACTCCCCATGTTTCGGACAACAGTCCGACATTCAGCGCGTCCAGACTGACTATGATGATGTCCATCCGCTTCAACCATTTTGAATACCGTTTATCCACCAGCATTTCATGAATCCTGCTGCCGTTCGTGTTTATCATCAGCGGAAAATAGTTTATCGAATGGGCGTATTCGACAAGTTCCGGCAGGTCTTTTCGCAGAGTAGGCTCGCCTCCGCAGAAGTAAACGCCGGTCACATTTTTTCTGCAGACTTCAAGCAGTTTCTTCCCGTTTTCCGTGTCGAGCGCGCCCTTGCTGGAGAGATCAAAATACTTTTCCCCCCTATGATTGTCGCAATAAGAGCATCTGAAGTTGCAAGTGTTGTGCATCGTCCAGATGAAGTAAGGAGGCAGAACAGCATGGTTCCCGTTCTTAAAGCGCGTGTAGTTTTTTGAAGCCGATATTGCAGTCGTCGCAAGCGCTTTAGAGACGCGTTCTGTCTCGCGAACTCTCTCCGCTATGGTGTTGTCGTCGAACTCAATCACCTCGGAAGCCTTAGCGACAAGCTCGTCCGCGCGCCTTTCGATATCATTCCAGTCAGGATGCCCGCCGCGAGGCGCGTAGTTCTTGAACCTCACTTCAACGGCTTCCTTTTCTTTTTTGAACATCTCAAAAAAACCGCTCAGCGCTTCCTCTAAGTTGCCTTTTTTCAATGTGGAAGATGTTTTCATTTCCGTCTCCTTGTATTGTTTGTTTTTATTCATGTCTATTTTCTAAAATAATCCGGATTGTAAAAAATCCGGGATGAACGCGCTCTCAATCAACATCTTGTTTCAGCGTGATCACATTTTCAGCGCCGACGTATTTTTCAACCAATCCTTCAATAACGATGTGCAGATGCCTCCTGCGTTCCGATAATGCGGCGTCGCTCAAAGGAGACACCCCCCAAAGCCCGGCGACAAGAGGCGCGTACGTGTAGTAGTTTATAATCATCGCAAAAACATCCATGAAAAAATGCTTTGCCGAAAGCGGCCCTTCGGTTGGCAGAAATCCTGAAAAAACGGCCGTCCCCCATTGATGCAAAGGAGCCATCGAGCGCGATATCTTTTCCGTGTTTGAGGATTCGGAACATAGCTCGCGTTGTATAAGCCGAGGAAACCCCGGATTTCTCTCTATGAAATCCACATACGCGTCAACCGCGGAATGAATTCTTTCAGACAGCTTGTCTGAAAAACTCGCTGAATTCATCAAAGCTTTTGCATGTTCGGAGAAATATCCATCAAGCACGGCATCGAACAAAGCCTGTTTGTTCTCGAAGTAATAATAGACGTGCCCTTTTGTCAGTCCGGCGGCGTCTGTGATATCCTTGATGCTTACCGAGTCATAACCGCGCTCGACGAAAAGCCTCTCCGCAACGCTCAGTATGTTCTCTTTTGTTTTATCGCTCTTGCAACCTATTGCTTCTATGCGACTGCTAGTTGAGGCTTTCAATTGTTGACTGTTAGCTTTCATATCACGCAACCGCCCTTTTATTATTAATCGTTCGTTCAAAACAATATTAAACGCTCGTTCAATTTATGTCAATCGTTTTTTAAAAAAACCAGATATTTCAATTACTTCTTGATTTAACGCGCATTTTTACTAATCTTTACAATAAATCGAATTCGCGGAGGACTATGATGGCAAAAAAGAAAAGAGACGTTGAGAAGGCATACACTAACAAGCAGATGATAGCAAAATTGAAAAGATTCGCTGACTCATTGGCCGAAGACAAGAGTTTCAGAATCCAAATCGCCGGCGAGAGAATTCATGTTCCCAAGGGCGCTACTGTCAATATTGAGCATGAGCGCGAAGACGATAATGAAGAGATAGAATTTCAGATCAAGTGGAAGAACGTATAACTATCACAATAGAACGACGATACTCGGCTCTGCTGATGTAAGAGCCGAACGCTCTACGGTTCAATCTTCATCAGTGAAAGATTATTAGCTTTTCTATTGTCAGTTATATCAATATTAATATGCCGCCGTGTTGAAAACCACTCGATGATGCGCTAAACTTTCAGGTCGGCGGCAAAGAAGCACGCCGCCGAAGACTGAATTTTTAATCAGTCTTTTTTGTGTAAAAGGCGAAAATTCGCTGCACATTCGCCTAAAACGCATGTTCCCGGACTGAAGCGGTTGCGCCGCCAAGCTTCCATCGAAGCAGCGGTTCCGCCGAGGGATGAAGGGGACAGAGGTTAAGCAGAGGGAGGATTTAATGAGTCAGAACCAACAGGTAATCACGATGAAGCAGTTGCTGGAGGCTGGTGTCCATTTTGGGCATCGAAGCCGCCGCTGGAATCCCAAGA
>JAKQBV010000332.1 GCA_029573925.1 bacterium | reverse complement strand
GAGAGATAGCCTTTATCATGGTATCAGGTTAGTCACCACAGAATCTGGACGCGGTTTCCTCGACAAGTTTGAGGCTTGCCGGAACTATGTTGTCGAGTTCTTCTCTGGGGTCGACGGGGTTGAACCAAAAGAACGGATTGATCCAAGATTCAGGCCTGTCCGCTTTAACTCCTAATTTTCCTATCTCCATGACAAGAGCAAGGATGCCCTGCTCGTCATAAAGCCAGTCGGCGGAGCTTCCGTTAGTCAGATAGAGCTTATGACCGGGCTTGACGGAGTAAGGCGAACGCTGCGCGAAGGATATCTTTCCTGCTAGAGCGGCTAATGTGTCGTGCGCGCCGCATTTGCTCTTCTTATAAAAATACGGGTACAGAATGCTTGCGCCGAAACAATGAAAAGCCAAGCTGATTTTGAAATTTCTGCCGAGAATAAAGTCCCTGAAGACGCGCGTTTCCTGCTCGGAGCAAGGCTCGGCGCCCCGATAATGTGGAGAAAACTTCAGTGGGCTGCCAGCGAAGACTGAACCCGGAAAGTGATAGAAGGCGACGGGGAAGTTCCTGTTAAGGTCTACCCCTGAGGCATTTTTCCGCGCGAAAGCAAGGCCCAGTCCGCTAGAAAGCTGTTTCTCAACTCTCGCATATCCGTCAGGATTAAAAACTGGAAGAACCCAGACATTCGTCTTATCTAAAAACTCGGAGCATTCGCCATCCGCCAGCCGCCGGGCGGCGTCAAGAGCGGCTTCTGCGCCGATATATTCCATCGAGTGTTCAAGCGCATAATAAAGCAGCTCAGGTTTGCGGTAGTCTCCGCCGCCGAAGCAGAGGGCGCGAATGGGTCTGCCTTCGGTCGATTCGCCAAGCAGCGCTATTTCCGCTCCCGAACGCGCCGCCAAGGCGTCTATCTCCGCCTCCACCCCGCGCAGCGTCTTGTAAGCTGTGTCCCGTATAAACAAGTTGTTTTGCCTCTCAATACCCTTCGCTCTGGGATTCAGCCTCGGCTGCTTTTTTCATGTCCTTCTTTGTGGCGCACAAGCCTTCCGCGAACACGCCGCTTCTGTTTGCGGTCAGAAAACATTGGTTTTCCCATTCCCCGGCGACAGTCACGCTGATTTCCCAGAAGTTCGCGTCGTCGCGAGGGCCTCTTAGATATTCAAGTTCCTGTCCCGTTCTGATGCAGGAGGGCTCAAGTTCGGGATAGTTTTTCATCGCCTTGAGGTCGTCCGGATGCTCGGCATAGTAGCCGTTAGTCGAGAAAAACTTCTCCTGCAAAGTTCTGATAACAGACAGTTTCTGCCTGCAAACCTGAGCGTTGACCCGGTTTTTGACGGGATTGAAAAGAAAGAACCCGGCGACGCCTAAGACTAGAACAATGACGAGAATCTGTATGATGCCCGCGCCTTTCTCCCGCTGTAGTTTCCGTTTATATGTCGCTTTTGATTCCGAAGACATCGCAACCTCCTATGCCCTCGATCGGGCTGTGGCTCTGATAAAATTTAGTCTATCTCCGCCCGCCTGCCGTTGTCAATTCGGAGCGCGTTGTTTCTATGCTCAATCTTCGCGGGTCAGGCGAAAAACAGCCTGAACGTTTTTATTTTGAACGGCGCGATATCGAAAGAGAGGGCGCCGCGCGATACTGTCGCCGGGCCTGTTTTGTTTTCCATCAAATCGCATTCGACGGCGCGCCGGACAGGCCGGAAGAATTCCACTTTGGTTTTTCCGCGCCTGTTCTCGATTTCGCAGAAGCGGGCGATATGCCCGTCGCCGTCCTCCGCCGCTTTGAAGGCCATGAGCATGACGTGAGAGCGGTCGATGGACAGGAAAGAAGCCTGAGGGGGCAGGGCGGGTCCGCGCGAGCGCCGCGCGAGAGCCGCGCCGCCGAGCGCGACCGCCGTCGCCGGGTCGTTCAGTTCCCAAGCGCGCCGGGGCGTTTCCGCCTCCCGCCATCCGCCCGCGTGCGGATACAGACTGTATGTGAACTCGTGCTTGCCCAAGTCTGATGTCGGGTCCGGCGACTGCGCGCCTTTAAGCAGCGTAAGCCTTATGACGTTTCCGAATATGTCATGCCCGTATTTGCAGTCGTTGAGCAGGCTGACCCCGTAGTCGCATTCCGAGATGTCAGCCCACTGGTGACCGCAGACCTCGAACTTTGCGCGGTCCCAAGAAGTGTTGTAGTGGGTCGGCCTTTCGATGTGGCCGCAGGAAAGGTCGTAAGTGGCGCGCATGGCGTTGACCGCCGCGGGGAACTCGACCTTCAGCAGCCTGTCTCTTTCGCGCCAGTCGATCTCCGTCTGAAAATCAATTCTTGGAATGTCCCTGTGAAGGATAATCCGCTGAGTGAGTTTTGAGCGATAAAAAGAGCGCGTCTGGCGGATGACCATGCGGACGGGGCTGGACTCCTCGATCTCTGAACTCTCCGCGCCGGGCATAGCCATTTCGAGGTCTTTGTACATCGGCACGATGTCCCAAGCCGCATAGCGACCGGGCGTGTCCTGAAAAATCCTGAACCGGTTGCCGCCGCCGGGGGCGAGAGCCTCGCGGCCATTCAGGATGTCGAAAACGCTGTCGAGAGAGCCGTCGTCCGCGAACGTGATTTTGAAGAAAGAATTGGAGGCGGAGCGTCCGTCGAAGCTGAACGGGGAAGTCGGCTCGTCGCCCGGTTCCGGGGAGAGCGTGAACGTTGCGTATCCCATCGGCGGCAGCCCGCGCGCGCATATTAGAACCCGCGTTTTGTCTTTTCCGCGCGAAAGGACTTGGAAGGGGACTTCCACGCCTTCAGAGTCTAGGACAGAGAATTTTTTCATCCGCGCAGCGAACTCGATTTCCACGGAATCGGCGCGTTCCCACGGCCTGCAGTTGAAGACCGCCGCAGCGGGCGCGGAAGGCGACGGCGGCTCGATTTTCGAGGCTATCGTAGACACCGCTTTGTCGAAAGCGGCGCGGCAGATGGCGGCGGCCTGAGCGCATTCTTCTACCGCCTCTTCCCGCGCTTCCGTCACGTGGGACCCCGGAAGTATGTCGTGGAATTGGTTTTTCAGAACGATCTTCCAACCGTCGTTCAAATCCGCTTTCAGGCCGCCGCAGCCCGCAAGCGCCGCAGCGCATGACATCGCTTCCGCGGCGCAGAAGTTTATCTCGTTTTTCCTGTTGAACTTTTTCAGTATCGCCTGCGTGGTGTATGTGCCCCTGTGGGTTTCTAGATATATTTCATCCTTCCAGACGGGCAGGTCTACGGCGGCCGCCTCCATCCTCTTTAAAACGTCCTCGGCGGTGGAGAAAACGGAGCGCGGGACTCCGGGGAACTCGGCGAACCTGCGCCCGGCGAGAACATCGTCCCGCGTCGGGCCGCCCCGCCCGTCGCCTTTGCCGTAGTTGTACATTGCTATTCCGCAATGCGCCTGCTGCTTGTATTCCTTCCAGTTCTTCATCAGGGTGTCAGGCTCGACCACCGCGCCGAAGTGGGTGGAGGGCAGGTGCGCGAAAACTCGCGAGCCGTCCGGCCCTTCCCACCAGAAAGTGTTGTGCGGAAACTCGTTTGTGTCGTTCCATGTCACCGGTTTGTTTGTGATGAAGAAACGGACGCCGCAACCCAGAAGTATCTGGGGCATGATCCAAGAATTGCCAAACACGTCCGGAAGCCAGCATATCGGGGATTCCGCGCCGAACTCGGAGGACGCAAACGCGCGCCCGTGAAGGAATTGGCGGATCAGCGACTCGCCCGATATCAGGTTGCAGTCAGGCTCCACCCACATCCCGCCTAAAACTTCCCATGCGCCTTCTCGGACGCGCCGCTTTATTCCGTCGTATATTTCCGGGTATAGAGTTTTAAGGTCTTCGTATAGTTTCATCTGGCTCTGGCTGAAGATGTAGTCAGGGAACTCGCGGGTCATGTTGAGGGCGGTGGAGTGGGTGCGGCCTATTTTTCGCAGGAATTCTCTGTAGCCCCACTGGTAAACGAGGTCGATGTGGCTGTGGCCGACCATGCCGAGGCTGCCCGCGCCGGGAAACGCGCCCGAATCAATAACGGCTTTTCGCAGCGCCGCGCGCGCCGCAGACAGAGATTCCCTGAAGGCGCCTCTGTCCGCCGCGTGAAAGTCCGCGAGAGCCATCGCCGCGCTGATTTCCTTGAACAGAAAAGCCTTCAAGTCCGCAGCCGCGTTTTCGGAAACGAGCGTGGCGTAGGCGCATTTGAAATCGATATACGCATCCTCGACCTCCCTGTCCAGCAGGGTGGCCTCGCAAAGCTCGAACTTGTGTTCAAATCCCGCGATTTCCATCTCTGTGGAATTCTGTTCGATCTCAAGCTTGAGCAGGTCTCCGGCTCTCGCCCGCTCGGTCGCGTACACCGTGTCGTGGTTTATGTCCAGTCCGGCCAAAGGCGTTCCGTTGAGTTTCAGCAATCCCTCTCCGCCGGGTTTCAGCCGCAGCATGACGCGCGCGCCGTTCCACGATTTAGGGACGCGGAACCCGCATTTGAAAAAAGCGGTTATACCGGCCCCTCCCCAAATTTCTCCCGGCGAGTACGCGCGCCATTTCCCGTCTATCCAGTCGTAGTCGCCGGGCCTGTTGTAAATGGCCGTTCTGATCTGCCAACCGGAAATAGGAGTTTTGTCATAAAACCTCTCCGCTCCCATCGCTTCAATCTGTACCCCGAGCCACTGTTCGGGCGTGTATGCGCTCCTGAATTTATCTTTTACTCTTACGCCGCCGTTCATGTTTTCACATTCCTTTTCCGATGCATGGATTAGACATCTCCCTGCCCGCCGCCCGCGCGGGGCCGCTGTTTTTCCCGCGCAAGATGAAAGCATAGCACACAACTTTCGCGCGGTGAATATGAGGGCATATCGAACTTGTAAAAACGATAGGAAGGAGGCAAACACGAACAGTTAAGAAAAGGATTCTGAGGAAAAACTTTCAGAAAAGTAATTCCTTGAAGAGCCGGGTTATTTCAGCAGTCCGTTTACGATTATCTCGGTGGCCTGATCCGGGGAAAGCCCGCGAGACATTAGAAGGTTGAGTTGGTCGGAATCGATACTGCCGATAGCGGCCTCGTGGGTGATTTTCGCTTTGTCGTTCACGACGACGACCACGGGGGTGGCTTTTGCGTAGGCGGTCTTGCCGGAGATGATTTCGGTGCAGTCCATGTGGCCGCGAGCGCCGTCGCCTTCGCCGATTATCTCCGTATAGATATCGGTGCGGGCGTTATCGCGGATAACCATGCGGGCTTCCAATATGGCGTGGGAGTTTGCCCCTTTGAGCCTTGCCCGCTCGCGGATTGTGATGTCGTCGTCGAACTTGCCGTACACTTTGGCGAGCATGTGGCACACCGAGTTGTCGAGGCATTCGATGTCGTAGTCGAACTTCATATTTCCGACCGCGCCTTGAATGAGGCTGAAGCTGTTGTAAAGGCGCGCGCCGTCTTCGAGCGTTATCTTGGCGTTGGGGACCACGCGCACGCGACCTTTCTCGCCGTGGTAATGGGTCTCGTCGTATGAGTATTCGGAGTTCGGCCCGATATTAATGCGGGCTTCCATCGCGTGCAGCACGTCAACCGCGTTGGGAAACACGCAGTGCGCGCGCAGGGACACCTTGGAATTCTCTTCGGTGTTGATGTTGATGTTGATTCTCTGAGCGGCCTCCGGGGACAGCACGCCGAAGCAGAGGTGCAGAGGATCGTCGAACCTGTAGCCGGCCTTTACGGTGAGGTTGACGAACAGTTCGCCGTCGCGCGCGTCGGTCTCGATGACCGCGCCCTCGATCGCGTTCGCGCTCAAAATTTTGTTTTCGTCTATCACGAGGCTGCCGATATTTTTGCTGTGCAGCGAGTGGATGTTTCCGCCCGCTATGGAATACGCTTCGTCTATCGTTCCTATGGTCACGGATTGACGCTCCCGTTTATGATCTCGTCCAGTCTCGGAGTGTTCACGGTTTCGCAGTAGTCGCAGTGGTTTTTGAAATACAGGACGGCCGCGTCGGGTTTTGCCTCGCGGATGATGCGCGCGCCGCAGAGTATTCCCGCCCTTGTGCTGATGCCGAGTATGTCTTCAGTGTGGGTTATTAGCAGCACGGCCCCGTCCTGCGCCATCCTGCGTATCGCCGATTCCACCATGATGAGGGACACCGCGTCTATGCCGGAGTCAGGCTCGTCGAGGATGGCAAGTTTCGGTTTTGCCGCCAGAACGCTGGCAAGCTCAATGCGTTTGCGTTCGCCTCCGCTCAGCTTGCCGTCTATCACTCTGTCAAGGTATTCTCCGCATGACAACCCGACGGCTTCGAGATGTTCCTCTACCTCCGCGTCGGATATGCCGTTCGGCGCGCTCACTCGAACATAGTCGCGCACGGTCAGACCCTGCACCGTAATGTTCTTCTGCCACGCGAGTATGATTCCGCGTTTCGCCCTCTCGGTCAGCGAGAGGTCGTTAATCAACTCGTCCTCGAAATAGATGTCGCCTTGTTCGGGTTTTATCAGGCCGAGAATGACCGCCGCGAGGGTGGATTTCCCCGTTCCGTTGCGGCCGAGCAACGCGTAAATCTCTCCGCGGGTCACTTCGAGAGACACGTCGTCGAATATCTTTTTTTCTCCGAGAGTCAGAGTAAGGTTGCGGATTTTCAGCAATAGCGTCACATCCCTTCAGCGCGCATTAATATAGCGCCGGAGCGGTCAAAAAACAAACCGGCGGCTCCGTCGTCGCGCTCCCGACGGCGGGCGTATGGCGTGTTTTGTGAATATGTGTTATAAATTATATCTATATTATCCGGAGGCGGCCTGAGTCCCCCGGCAAAGAGGTGTTCGAATGAAACCGGAAAAGACCAGCTATGATTTTCATCAGCTTGAAGTGTTCTGCGGAGTTGTGGAGACAGGCAGTTTCAGCGCGGCGGCCGCGCGGCTGGGGCTGACTCAGCCCACCGTCAGCGCTCACATAATGGCGGTCGAGAAAAACACGGGCGTTTCCCTCATAGACCGCAAGGGCAGAAACGTTCAGCCGACGGCGGCGGGAAGGGTCTTCTACAATCACGCGCTGAAGATGCTGGCCATGAAGAGCGAAGCTGACAAATCCATCGGGATGCTGGCGGACATCGTGACGGGAAGCGTCGCGGTCGGCGGAAGCAACATACCCGGCGCGTATTTTCTGCCGCGCTCGATCGCCGCTTTCAGGAATGAGAGGCCCGGCGTGTCAGTCAGCCTTAAGATGGGCGGCTCTCAGGAAGTGATAGAAATGGCCGACTCCGGAGAAGTGGAACTGGCGGTGGTCGGAAAAGTTCCCGCAGGGAAGAATTTCGAATGTCACGAGATATGGGGAGACGAGCTTGTGCTAGTCGCGCATCCCGGGCACCCGCGAGCGGCGGATGTCGCGGTTTCAATAAGGGCGCTTGCGGTCGAGCCTTTTATCATGCGCGAGAAAGGCTCCGCCATGCGCGAGTTTATGGAAAAAACATTTACGGATAAAGGCGTCAAAATCAAAGACCTCAATATTGTTTGCGAACTGGGCGGAACGGAATCGGTGAAACAGGCGGTAATCGCCGGGGCCGGAGTGGCGATTCTATCGTCAAGGGCCATTGAGGCGGAGGAGCGCGCCGGATTTCTTAAAGGCGTTCCCATCAGAGGCGCTAACATGCGCCGCAGGTTCCTGCTCATCAGGGACAAGCGCCGCGCCCTGTCCGCCGCGGCAGAAGCGTTCCATTCATTCGTGCTCGGCGACAACCCGTATTGAGAGCAAAAGCAAAGCTCGACCCGGCTTCCTGCCACACCTGCCACAGTATCAGCTTTTCAGAATAACGCCGCGTTAGACGGCGAAACGGCTGTTGTGTCCGCCGAAGGGATTGGGCACGCAGTCCTTGCACGCGGGGTCCAGCCACCACTCGCGGTCCACCAGAAACTTGTACTCGTATTGTCCGGTCGCGAGCATGACGGTCTTTTTCCAGACGCCTTTGGCGTCTTTCTTCATTTCGTGCTTCTCGTTGTCCCAACCATTGAATGTGCCCACCACGGCTACCCGCGAAGCGTGCGGGGCGTCAAGCGAGAATGTCACCCTCTTGGTTTCAACTTTCTTTTTAGCGGCGGGTTTCTTCGCCGCCGTCTTTTTTGCCGCTGCTTTTTTTTCCATTTTCTCTCACTCCCTCTCGATTGTCTCGAAAACCCGGAGAGAATCATAAGTGTGCTTTGGTTTGAGATATATCATAGCATGAAAGCGGTTTCAAATCGACACCGGGCGGGCAAAATATGCGGAGAGGGGCGGTAGAGGCGGTGGCGCGCTGCCTGAACTCGAAACAAGGTCGGCGACTCCGGAGTGTTTCTGGGTTTTATTTTCAAACCGGAGGTCATTACCCTATAATAACTTTGGATTGTAATATTGGGCGCGAATTTTTGCGGCATGTGGAAAGAGGAGGCGCTGAAATGAAAGGCAACGACACGATGAAGCTGTTTCTGGGGTGCGGGGGGATTCTGCTGGTCGGACTGCTGATTGTGGCTATGATAGGAGTCCGCTCGTATAACCGGATGGTGACGATGAACGAGGGCATAGACGCGCAGTGGGCGGAGGTGGAAAACCAGCTCAAGCGCAGAAACGACCTGATCCCGAACTTGGTGGAGACGGTGAAGGGATACGCGGCGCACGAAAAGGAGATATTCACGGACATAGCCGAGGCGAGGTCGAAGCTGGCGGGAGCCGGGTCGGTGAAGGAGACTGCGGCGGCTGACGGGGCGATGCAGAGCGCGCTGTCCCGGCTGCTTGTTATCGTCGAGAGGTATCCGGACCTAAAGGCGGACAGGCAGTTCATCGCGCTTCAAAGCCAGCTCGAAGGAACAGAGAACAGGATAACAGTGGCGCGCGGCAGATATAACGAGAGCGTGCGCGCTTTCAACGTGATTGTGAAACGTATTCCGGGCAGGTTCTTCGCCGCGATTTTCGGGTTCGGCCCCCGCGAATTCTTCGAGGTCCCGGAGGCCGAGCAGGCGGTTCCCAAAGTTGACTTCGGAACGAACAAGTAGAAAAGAAGCGAATGCCTGAATTCAGACAGAACAGGATCACTGGCGAGTGGGTGATA